>JAWOHF010000345.1:0-3283 GCA_046496285.1 Candidatus Aminicenantota bacterium | reverse complement strand
GTCGATCGCGTCCTGTCGTTCCGCCAGCCCGACCTGCGGGTCGTCCTCGAAACCGTGACCATCGCCCACAACGCCAGCGCCGTCATGCGCACCTGCGATGCGGCCGGCGTCCTCCATCTCGATCTCGTCTCTCCGAGCCCAGAGCTGCTACGCTTCAACGAGGCCATCTCGACGGGCGCCCACAAGTGGCTCGAGATCGGGCTCCACGGGACGCCCGCCGCATGCCTCCTGCCCCTGAGGGAGGCGGGCTTTCAAGTCCTGGCCACCCATCTCCGGAAGGACTCCGTCCCTTACACCGAGATCGACTTTTCCCGGCCCACGGCCGTGGTTTTCGGCAGCGAGGTCGCCGGCATTTCGGAGGAAGCCCTGGCCTTTGCCGACCGGATCGTCCGCATCCCCATGTTGGGCATGGTCCAGAGCCTCAACCTGTCGGTCTCTGTCGCCGTCATCCTCTACGAAGCCCTGCGGCAGAGGTCGGAGAAGGGCTATTTCGACGCTCCGCGCCTGCCCGCCGAAGAGCTCGAGAAGCTGCGGAGAAAGTGGCTGGGGCTCGAATAAATAGTAAGAAAGGGGGACACGTACCAGTCGTACATGTCCCCCTATAGACAGGAGCAGGTCTCTTAGACCCTTCGCAAAAACCCCTTGAACAGGGCGGTGATCTCCTTGGCCGACTCCTTGCTCTTGACCGCCATTTCTTCCTGGATCTTCTTCATGTTCTCGCGGATCTCCGGGAGGTGGTCGGACCGCCACTTGCGGAGCTCCATCTCGAAAGCGTCCGTGTAATCCTGCCAGTAACCCAGGGCGTTCCGGAGGCTGCCGGGATCGAAGATGCCCTCCGACTTGTCCTCGGCGACCTCGATCTCCAAGTTGACGGTTTTCTTGTCGCGCAGGACCTCGGCCTTGACCTTGTCCCCCTTGGCCTTGGCTTGGATACGGTCGATGAGATCGTTGGTCGATTCGACACGCTGGCCGTCCACGCGGATGATGACATCGCCGACCTTGAGACCGGCCTTGGCCGCCGGGCCGCCTTCGGTCAAGCGCGAGACGAGCAGGCCCGTGCCTTCCTTGACCCCGTAGTGCTCGGCGAGCTCGCGGTTGAGCTCCATCGGGTAGACCCCGATGTACTTCTGCTGTTCGAAAACCCAAGCCGGGCGCGCCGGTCTTGACGGCTGGGCCGGCGCGGCCATGACCGCCTTGTCGGGCGCGCCGGGCGGGAAGAGCCGGGGGAAGCGCACCTCCATCTCCCGCCTGGCGTCGGCCTCGGCGTATTCGCCGAGCTTGACCTTGAAGTCCTGGGGCTGGCCGTCCCGCTCGACCTTGAGCGTGACCTCCTGGCCCGGCTTCCGTTTACGGATCTCGGCGGCCAGATGATCGGAGCCGGTGATGGTCTTGTCCCCGATCCGGAGGACGACGTCCCCGGGGCGGAGCTTGGCCAGCTCGGCCGGGCTCTCGGGATCGATCTGGGCGATGACGACCTGGCCCTCGGCGTTCTGCCCGATGCCGACGCCCAGCCAGCCCCGTTCGACCCGGCCCTTCTCCCTGATCTGGGCGGCGACGTCCTTGACGATGTCCACGGGCACGGCCATGGCCATCCCGGAAGATGGGGCCTCGCCCCGGCTGATGACGACACCGGAGCCGGCCTGCTCCCTGTCGCGGAACTGGAAGACAACTGGCTTTTCCTCGACGTAGATGCCCCGCAGGAGCCCGACCATCCGGCCCTTCTCGTCGACGACCGGGCCGCCGCTCGTGCCGGGTGTCACCCAGACATTGAGCCGGAGCCGGTCCTCGCCGATGGAGCTGACGATGCCCTGGGTCACGGCCGCGGTGCTCTCGGGAGACACGCCGACGACGCAGATCCAGGAGCCCGCCGAGAGGTCGGAGCTCTTGCCCATGGCCAGGGCCGGGAGCCCGGCGTCCTTGGCCCGGATGAGGGCCAGCTGGGTCTCGGTGTCGAACCCGAGGAACTCGGCGTCGATCTTCTTGCCGTCGGCCGTGGTGATGACGATCTTCTGGTCGCGGGGGGAGACGAGGGCCGTCGTCACGACGTACCCGCCCTTCTCGACCACGATGCCCGTGGCCACCTTGCGGGTGTGGTTCTGGGCCTCGACCCGGACCACGGACGGAAAGACCTTTTTCGCGATATCCGCGCTGTCGCGCTGAGCGCCCACCGCCGCCGCCGGGCCCGCGAGTGGGGAGACGCTCCAAACGAACAGGGCGGCCACGGCCATGACAGCCGGTTTGTGTTTCGTGTTCATGGCTGCAAAAACCTCCTAATAATAGATTCCCGAGGATCGGACATCGGAAACCTGCTCCAGTATGTAAACCGTCCGGGGTTCGGGGGAAGAGCGACGGACCTCGTCGGCGTAGTCCACGGTCTCGAGGACCGGGACCAACGGCCGGCCGGCCGCCCCCAGCCCCCAGAGCGCGGACGGGGCTTGAATTTCGAGTCCCTTCTCGGCCAGGGCCGGACCCTTGCCCTCCTGCCCGGGAAACGTACCGCCCGGCAGGATGCCCCTGTCGAGCATCAGAAAGACGGCCAGGAACAAGGCCGCCGACCCGGCCAGCGCATAGCGCAGGACCGCCCGGCGCCTGGAACGTTCCCTCCGGGCTTCCCGCAGCCGATAGAAGACGCGGTCGTCGAAGTCGGGCGGCGCGCCGACCTTTCTCATCTTGCCGAGAATGTCATGCCCTTCCATGTTCGCTTACCTCGTTGTCGACCTGAGTGGCCCGGCCCTCCAGGGCCTTCTCCAGCTTCCGCCTGAGCTGGTCGCGGCCCCGGCTGATGCGGGCCTTGACCGTCCCGACCGGACGGTCGATGATCCGGGCGATCTCCTCCTGGGAGAAACCCTCCACGTCCTTGAGGACGACCGGGATGCGGTAGCGGGGGTGGAGCTCATCCAGGGCCTCCCGGAGGTTCCTGACGAGCCCGGGGTCGTCCGGGTCCTCGTAGTAGGTGCCGCTCGCGAAGTCGTTGGGGATGTCCTCCAGGGACACCGTGGCCGCCCTCCTGGATCTGCGGGCGTCGGTCTTGGCCAGGTTGGAGGCGATGGTGTAGATCCAGGACGACAGGGACCCGATGGGACGGTACTTCCCGGCCTTGAAATAGACCCGGAGGAACGTCTCCTGGGCCAGCTCCACGGCCTTCTGGTAGTCGCCCGAGAAGTGGTACAAGTAGTTCACGATACGGTCCTTGTAAAGAGCCATGATCTGGCCGAACGCCCACTCGTCCCCGTCCTGGACGCGCCGGATCAGCTCTTGTTCGTCCATGCTCACTTCTCTAAAC
>JAWOHF010000318.1:0-14168 GCA_046496285.1 Candidatus Aminicenantota bacterium | reverse complement strand
CCGAGCTGGCAGAGGGCATCTGGTTCCCTCGCGGCGGCATGTACGAAGTCATCCGGAGCTTGGCCAAAATTGCGGAACGACTTGGCGTAAGCATTCGCTGCAACAGTCCTGTTAATGCGTGGCCGTCGGCGGGACCTGGAGCGGCGCCGACACGGCCTTGGTCGTCAGCCCCGCCAATGCCCAGACCTTCTTCGACCTGAGGGTCCTCGAGGTCATCGCCAAGCCGCGGTGAGTCCCTGACCATGGAGATGCGGCTGAACAAATTCCTGGCCCACGCCGGGGTCTGCTCGCGGCGCGAGGCGGACCGGATGATCGCCGACGGCCTGGTCCGGGTCAACGGCCGCATCGTCCAGGAGCTGGGGCTGAAGATCGACGGCTCGCGCGACCGGGTCGTCGCCGACGGGAGGACGGTCCAGGCCGAGTCCGAGGGGCCCGTTTTCGTGCTCCTCTTCAAGCCCGCGGGCCCCGTCGTCTCCGTCAAGGACCCTTTCGGCAGGCCCACGGTGATGGACCTCCTGCCGAAGCTCGCGGCCCGGGTCTACCCCGTCGGCCGCCTGGACGCGGAAACGGACGGGGTCCTGCTCCTCACGAACGACGGCGAGACCGCCCATCGCCTCACCCATCCGAGATACGGGGTCCCGAAAGTCTACGAGGCCCTGGTCGAAGGCCAAGCGGCCGAGGAGGACCTGGACAAGGTGAGGAGGGGGCTGTTCCTCGAAGGCCGGCGAACGGCCCCGGCCCGGGTCCGGGTCCTGCGCCGCGGATCGGACTGGACCCTGGTGGGCCTCGAGATCCACGAAGGGCGGAAGCGGGAGATACGGAAGCTCCTGGATGCCGTTGGGCACCGGGTGACCAAGCTCCGCCGCGTCGCCTTTGCCGGGCTGACGCTCGAAGGGCTCAAGCCGGGCCAATGGCGGCTCCTCAAGAACAGGGAGATCGACCGTCTCCGCAAGCTCGTCGAGAAGCGCCCCCGGTCGAAGGCCCCCGCCTAGCTCTTCGACTCGCCGGTCGGGCCCTCGACTCTTTCGGGGGCGGCGAAAGATCTCCAGCTCTCGGCCAGGCGCTGGAGCTCCCGGTCGACGAGGAAGTGGACCGTCCCTTCCTCGTAGGCGCCGTGTTCGTCGGGGACCCCGGCTTCGATCCCGGTCAGGATCTCGATGCCCTCGTCGACCGTCCGGACGGGGTAGATGTGGAACTTTCCGTCCCGGACGGCCTCGATGACCTCCGTGTGGAGCATCAGGTTCTGGACGTTCTGGTGGGGGATGATGACGCCCTGGGTCCCCGTCAGTCCCTTGGCCCGGCAAACGTCGAAAAACCCTTCGATCTTCTCGTTGACCCCGCCGATGGGCTGGATCTCGCCCCTCTGGTTGAGGGACCCCGTGACGGCGACTTCCTGGCGCAGGGGCAGTCCCGAGAGGCTCGAGAGAATGGCGTAGACCTCCGTCGAGGAGGCGCTGTCGCCGTCGACCCCTCCGTAGGACTGCTCGAAGGCGACGGAAGCCGACAGGGAGAAGGGCTTGTCGACGGCGTATTTCCCGCGGAGATAGCCGGACATGATGAGGACGCCCTTGTTGTGGGTCCGGCCGCTGAGGTCGGCCTCGCGCTCGATGTTGATGACACCGGCCCGGCCGACGGACGTCCGGGCCGTGATCCGGGTGGGCTTGCCGAACATGAACTGGCCCATGTCGTAGACCGAGAGGCCGTTGACCTGGCCGACGACGGCGCCTTCCGTGTCGATCAGGATCGTCCCCTCCTCGATCATCTCCTGGATCCTGTCCTCGATCAGGCTGACCCGCTCGAAGCGCTCGCAAACGGCCTTCTCGACGTCCTCCCGGCCGACGGCCGTCCGGCCGCCCTTGCGGGCCCAGTAACACGACTCGCGGACGACGTCGGCGATGACGTGGAAGCGGGTCGAGATCTTTTTCTGCCGGCCGGCGATCCGTGTCGCGTACTCGACAAGGGCGGCGATGCCGCTCTTGTCCAGGGGCATGAGGCCGTCTTCGTCGCAGATCTTCTTGACGAAGCGGACGTAGTCCCCGACGGCCTTGCCGCTCTTGTCCATCTCGGAGTCGAACTCGGCCTTGATCTTGAAGATCTTCTTGAAGTCCTCGTCCAAAAAGTAGAGAAGGTTGTAGACGGAAGCGTCCCCGATCATGACCACCTTGACATTGGCCTTGATAGGCTCCGGTTTGAGCCGGGGGCCCGAGAAAAGGTAGATCTGCAGGAAGTTCTGGATCTCGAAGATCTGATTCCGGAGGGTCCTCTTGAGGGTCGCCCAGACGCCGGGCTCGACCAGGGCGTCGAGGGCGTTGATGACGAGGTAGCCGCCGTTGGCCTTGAGGAAAGAGCCGGACTTGATCATCGTGAAGTCGGTCTGGGCCACGCCCATCCTCGGATAGGACGTCTCGATCGAACCGAACAGGTTGACGTAGTTGGGATTGGTCTCCATGACGACCGGAGCGCCCTTCTGGTCCGAGTTGTCGACCAGAAGGTTGACCCGGTAGTCCCGCGAGTCGTCAGAACCTTCCTTGTTGTCCTCTTTCTTCTGGGCCTTGAACAGGTCGATGGTCTTGACGAGGTTGTGCTCGACCTCGTCCAGGTAGGCCTCGATCTTGGGGGCCTTGAACCGCGCCCGGATCTCGTCGATGCCGCCTTTGATGATGGGAGCGAAGGCTTCCTCGTCCCAGCTCCGGAGCAGCTTTCGGGTCTCCTCGTCGATCTCCTTGAGCTTTTCGAAAACGGTCTCCAGCTTGGCCGTCAGCTCCTCGTACTTCGCCCGGAGCCGGTCCATGGTCTCCTTGGGGACCTTCTTCTCCTTGACCAGGCCGTCGAGCTTGTTGAAGGCGGTGGGCTGGCCCTCGATGACCGGGATGAGGTCGGGCCGGGTGAACAGCCCCATCTGGACCTGGATGACCGAGAACCCCTCGGCGGACACCTCCTCCTCGAAGTGCTGGAGGAGGTCCTTCTGCTTCTTCTGCTGGACCTCGACGATGGCGTCCCTCTTCTCCGTGTAAAAGGGGCTCTTGAGGAGGTTGGGAACGCTCGTGCGGAGCATCTCGATGAGGCGGTCCATGGCCTCGCTGAAGCGCTTGCCTCGCCCGGCCGGGAGCATGATCAGGACCGGCTCGTCGGGGTTCTTGAAATTGTTCACGTAGAGGATGTCGTCGGGCGTCCCGTCGCTCTTCTCGAGCTTTTCGAGCAGCTGTTTGATGGTCGTCGTCCGGCCCGTCCCGACCATGCCCGTGATGAAGATGTTGTAGCCCAGGCTCTTGATGTCCAGGCCTGTCTGGATGGCCTTGAGGGCCCGCTCCTGGCCGATGATCTCGTCGCAAGGCTTGGCTTCGGCGCTCGAATCGACGGGCACGAGCTCGTCGGCGCAGGTCCAGCGCAGTTTCTCCGGGGGAAGCTCCTCGAAATGGGTCCTGGTTTTCATGGCCGGCCTCCTCTCGCGAAAATTCAGGCTATCATATTCAGATTGTTTCCTCAAGGCCGGGCGGGCCCGCCGGGGCGGCCCGCCCTCCCCTGGAAGCCGGGGGAAAGGGCCTCCCCGGCCGGCCCGGAGTTCTTGGTGCAAAAAATGCGGACATCTGCTAAAATGGGACCACTCTTTTTCGGAGAGGAGACGGTGTGAACGGACTGCAGATAAAAAGAGTTCAGAAGAAGAAGGAGCTCTCGGCTTTCATCCGCCTCCCATGGGCGATCTATGCCGGGAACCCCTTGTGGGTCCCGCCGCTCATCGCCGACATGAGGCAGAAGCTCGACCGCCGCCGGCATCCCTTCTTCGAGCACGGGGAAGCGGACTGCTTCCTGGCGGTCCGCGACGGGGAGATCGTCGGCCGCGTGGCCGCGATCGTCGACCGGGCCCACAACGAACACCATCACGACCGAACGGGGTTCTTCGGCCTCTTCGAATGCCGGGACGATCTGGAAGCGGCACGGGCCCTCCTCGACACGGCCGCCTCCTGGGTCCGGGACCGGGGCATGGACGTGTTGCGCGGGCCGATGAACCTGTCCATGAACGACGAGTGCGCCTTTCTCCTCGAGGGTTTCGATTCGCCGCCGGTCGTCATGATGCCCTACACCCCCCCCTATTACATCGACCTTATGGACAAGTGCGGGATGTCCAAGGCCAAGGACCTCTTCGCGTTCCGGATGGACCGCGGGCACGGGACGTCCCAGAAGGTCCAGGCGGCCATCGCCCGGATCCCCGACCCGGACCGGTTCCGTTTCCGGAGCTTCGACAAGTCCCGAATTTACGAAGAGGCCATGGCCATCGCCGGGATCTACAACAGCGGCTGGCGGAACAATTGGGGCTTCGTGCCCTGGACGGACACGGAGATCAAGCACATGGCCCGCAGCCTGGTCCGTTTCGCCGACCCGGACATCGTTATCTTCGTCGAGCAGGAGGGCCGGCCGGTCGGGTTCGCCTTCGGACTGCCCAACCTCAACGAGGCCCTGGCCAAGGTCAACGGGCGGCTGTTCCCGTTCGGTTTCCTCAAGCTCCTGGCCGCCCGCAAGAAGATCAAGGGGGCCCGGGCGGTCGTCTTCGGGGTCATTCCCGAAGTCATGCGCACCGGGTTGGCCTACCTGCTTTACGACCGTTTCGAGAAGGCCCTGCTGTCCAAGGGGATCGAGTGGTGCGAGCTTTCGTGGCAGCTCGAAGACAACGAGGCCATCAACCGGTTCGCGGCCTCGATCGGCGCCGGCATCTACAAGAAATACCGGATCTACGAGAAAAAAATCGGAACGGGAGGCGTGTGACGTCCATGAAAATCCATCAGGGCAAACTTCAGGCCAAAGGGTTCAAGATCGGCATCGTCGTCAGTCGTTTTAACGGCTTCATCGCCGACCGGCTGCTCGAAGGCGCCCTGGAAGCCCTCCAGAAAACGGGCGCCCAGGAGGCCGACATCACGGTCTACAAGGTGCCGGGGTCGTTCGAGATCCCGATGGTCGCCCGAAAGATCGCCCGGTCCAAGACGGCCAACGGCATTTTGTGCATCGGAGCCCTCATCCGCGGCGACACCCCCCACTTCGATTTCCTGGGTGCCGAGGTGACCAAGGGACTGGCCCAGATCGCCATGGAGGACGGCGTGCCCGTCTCCTTCGGGATCCTGACCGTGGACACCGTCGAGCAGGGCATCGACCGGGCCGGGACCAAGGCCGGCAACAAGGGCTACGACGCCGCCATGGCCCTGGTCGAAACGCTGAGCCTGATCAAGGAATCAGGTCTCCCCTGATAGGGGGACCGGGACGGAAGATGGGAAACCGCCGGAAAGCGCGGGAGTGCGCCCTGCAGATCCTGTTCCAGACCGAGTTCAACTCGGCGGACCCGGCGGCGTTGGCCCGGACGTACTGGGAACACCAGAAGGCGACCTCCGAGGTCAGAGCCTACGGCACCTGGCTCGTCGAACAGATCCTCGGCCGCCGGGACGAGATCGACGGGGCCGTCCAGTCGGCCTCCAAGAACTGGCGGCTGGCCCGGATGGCCGTCGTCGACCGGAACATCCTGAGGATCGCCGTCTGCGAGCTCCTCTTCGAGCCGGTCATGGCCGCTGCGATCGTCATCAACGAGGCCATCGAGATCGCCAAGAAATACAGCGGCCGGGAATCGGCCGTCTTCGTCAACGGCGTCCTGGACGCCGTCGGCAAGAGCCTCAGGGGGCCGGCCGCGAAGCCGGCCGCCCGGGCTCGAGGACAGAGAGATCCGTCATGACCAAGAAAGAGGACATCCGGAAGAAGGCCTCGGAGCCGGCCCCGGCTGTCGAAAAGGAAAACGACCAGGAGCTCGCCCGCCGGGACAAGTTCCGGAGGCTCGGCGAGGCCGGCGTCGAGCTCTTCCCCTACCAGGCGCGGAGGACTCACGCGGTCCGCGAGATCGTCGGCTCCTTCGGGGCGCTCTCTCCCCAGGAGCTCGAGGAGAGGTCCGAGATCGTGGATGTTCCCGGCCGCATCCTGACCGTCCGCAAGATGGGCCGGGCGACGTTCTTCCACATCTCCGACGGCCGGGCCCGGCTCCAGGTTTACATCCGGGAGGACGTGGCCGGGTCCGAGGCCTACGAGCTCTTCAGCCTGTACGACATCGGCGATGTCCTGTCGGTCCGCGGCAAGCTGTTCAAGACGAGGACGGGAGAGCTCACCGTTCTCCTCGAGTCCTTCACGTTCCTGGCCAAGTCCCTCCACCCACTGCCGGAGAAATGGCACGGGCTCCAGGACGTCGAGCTCCGCTACCGGCAGCGGTACCTCGACCTCATCATGAACCCCGAGGTCGGGGACGTCTTCCGGCTCCGGAGCGCCATCGTCGGACACATCCGGAGATTCTTCGACGACCGGGGCTACATCGAGGTCGAAACGCCGATGATGCACGCCATCCCCGGCGGAGCGCTGGCCCGGCCTTTCAAGACCTATCACAATGCCCTCGGCCTGGACCTCTACCTCCGGATCGCACCGGAGCTCTACCTGAAGCGGCTGGTCGTCGGCGGCCTCGACAAGGTCTATGAGATCAACAGAAGCTTCCGCAACGAGGGCCTCGACGCCCAGCACAACCCCGAGTTCACCATGCTCGAGTTCTACGAGGCCTACAAGGACTACCACGACATGATGGATCTCACGGAGGAGCTCCTGACCGGACTGGCCGTCTCTCTCCGGGGAGGGGAGGAGATCACGTTCGACGGACACTCCCTGTCCTTCAAGAGGCCTTACAAGAGGATGAAGTTCATGGACGCCCTGGTCCACCACAGCGGGCTGGCCCCGTCCCGGTTCGAGGACCGCGAGGGGCTGGTCGAGTTCGCCTCCGGACTGGCCCCCGACAAGAAGCCGATGACCTACGGCAAGGCGCTCGACGTCATTTTCGACAAATTCGTCAAGGACAACATCATCCAGCCGACCTTCATCACCAACCCGCCGAGGGAGATCTCGCCACTGGCCAAGGCCGCCCGCGACAACCCGGAGGAGGCCGAAAGGTTCGAGCTTCTGGTGGCCGGGATGGAGGTCGCCAACGCCTTCTCCGAGCTCACGGACCCCGCCGAGCAGCGGGCCCGCTTCGAGGAGCAGGCGGAGGACAAGCGGAGAGGGGACGACGAGTCCCATCCGGTCGACCTCGACTACGTGGAGGCCCTCGAATACGGGCTGCCGCCGACGGGCGGGGAAGGCATCGGCATCGACCGCCTGACGATGATCCTGGCCGACCGGAGATCGATCCGGGAGGTCATTCTATTCCCCCTGCTGAGGCCTAAATAAGAGATGAAGTTCGAGCTGTTCGTCGCCCGCCGATACCTCACGGCCCGGAGGAAACAGGCCTTCATCTCCGTCATCACCTCCATCTCCGTCCTGGGGATCATGATCGGGGTCGCGGCCCTGGTCATCGCCATCGCCCTCATCACCGGCTTCCAAGAGGACGTCCAGGACAAGATCCTGGGGGCGACGTCCCACATCATGGTCTCCGACCTCTCGGGCGATGGCCTGAGCGACTACGCCGGAACGGCCGAAGGCATCCGGTCCCTTCCGGGGGTCGTCTCGGTGACGCCCGTCGTGTACAGCACGGTCCTCGTCACGGGCCTGTCGGAGAGCTCGGGAGCCTTGCTCAAGGGCCTCGACCTCGAGAGGGAGCGCGAGAGCGCCGCCTGGCTCCGCGACCTCGAGGCCGGGCAGATGCCGGCCCCCGGCGGGGCCCGCGAAGGCCTCCTCCTCGGCCGTGAGCTGGCTCTCCGGATCGGGGCCCAGGTGGGCGACGTCGTGGACGTCGTGTCGGCCTCCTCGAACCTGTCCCCGTTGGGACTCCTGCCGAAAAGGAAAAGGTTCCAGGTGACGGGCCTCTTCCACACCGGGCTCTACGAGTTCGACAACTCGACGGCCCTGGTCTCACTCCAGACGGCCCAGAGGCTCCTGGACCTCGAGGGCCGGGTCAGCTACATCCAGGTCAGGATCCGGGACATTTTCAAGGCCCCGGCCCTGGCCGCGCGGATCAAGGAAAGCGCGCCCCCCCTGGTCTACGTCACGACCTGGATGGAGCTCAACAAGTCCCTTTTCTCCGCCCTGAAGCTCGAAAAGAACATCATGTTCCTGACCATCACCCTGATCGTCATCGTGGCCGCCTTGAACATCATCGCCACCTTGATCCTGATGGTCATGGAGAAGACCCGCGACATCGGCATCCTGATGGCCCTCGGGGCGACGCCCCGGATGATCAACAAGATCTTCTTCTATCAGGGGGCCATGATCGGGGCCATCGGGACCGGACTGGGCGTCCTCCTGGGCCTTGGCTGGTGCTGGCTGGCCAACACCTTCGAGCTCATCCGCATTCCCGTGGACATCTACCAGATCTCCCATGTTCCGTTCCGGCTCCGGCCTCTCGACCTGGCTCTCATCGTCGGCGTGAGCCTGATCATCAGTTTCGTCTCCACTCTGTTCCCGGCCCGCCGGGCCTCCCGGGTGGATCCCGTCATGGCGTTGAAATATGAGTGATCTCGTCCTGTCCGCCGAGAATTTGGGGAGGTCCTATGCCATGCCTGGGAAAGCGGCCTTCCAGGTCTTCGAGGGGCTTAGTTTCGAGCTCGAGCGGGGCGACCTCGTGGCTATCATGGGCGCCTCGGGGGTGGGGAAGACGACCCTCCTCAATCTTCTCGGGGCCCTGGACAGGCCGTCGGCGGGCCGGGTCCTCATCGACGGCCAGGACCTGTCGGGTCGGACCGACCGGGAGATCGCCGCGATCCGGAACATCAAGATCGGGTTCGTCTTCCAGACCTTTCATCTGCTTCCCGAGTTCACGGCCTTGGAGAACGTCATCTTCCCCCTGTTGATCAGGGGCGTCGGGAAGAAGGAGGCCGCCGCCCGCGGCCTGGCCCTCCTCGCGGACGTCGCCCTCGAGGACAAGGCCTCGTCGCGTCCGGGGCAGCTCTCGGGAGGAGAGCAGCAGCGGGTGGCCATCGCCCGGGCCCTGGCCAACGAGCCCCGCGTCCTGTTGGCCGACGAGCCCACCGGGAACCTCGACTGGAGGACGGGCGAGAGGATCCTCCGTCTGGTCCTCGAACTCCATCGGAGCAAGGGGCTGTCCTCGATCGTCGTCACCCACAACGACAAGATCGCCCGGTATTGCCACAAGACCTACATGATGGAGGCCGGGCAGTTGAAACTTTTCGCCCCCTCCGCGGGTTGAAAAGAGAGGGACGGGCGCCGTTTTGAATAATGTGGGATAATATGCTATAGGATACAAGGAAATCGTTCATGAAAAAAGCCGTTCTGGCCCTTCTCCTGCTGTCCCTCCCGGGTCTTCTCGCCGCCCAGGAGGTCCTGGAAAAGATCGAGATCGTCGGCAACGAACGGGTCACGACGGAAACGATCCTCTACTACCTTTCCGTGAGGGAGGGGAATTACTACAGCGACAGCCAGCTCCAGCGGGATTTCCGTGTCCTCTGGTCCACCGGGTTCTTCTCGGACATCAGGATCGAGACCCTGCCCGGAACACGGGGGCCGGTCGTCCGGATCACGGTCGAGGAGAACCCGATCGTCAAGGCCGTGACCTATAAGACCGGGAAGAAGGTCAAGGAAACCGACATCGTCAATAAGCTCAAGGAGAGGGACGAGCATCTCTTGCCCTACTCCTATTACAGCCCCTCCAAGCTCGAAAAGATCAAGGGGACCATCTCCGAGCTGCTCTTCGAGAAGGGCCTCCTGGCCTCCACGATCGAGGTCGATGTCCAGAGAATGGGACAGAACGAGGTCGAGGTCGCTGTCAGGATCGACGAGGGCCCCAAGATACGCGTCGGGGACATCGAGTTCGAAGGCGAGGCCAAGCTCGCCAAGAGCGACCTCGTCTGGGCGATGAAGGACAACCGGCCCCACTCTTTCTTCAATTGGGTCGCCGGCAAGGACGTCTACAAGCAGAACACCGTCCAGGAAGACGCCGACCGGATCAAGAAGAAGTTCCAGGAACGGGGATACATGGAGGCGACCGTCGGCGAGCCCCGGATCCAGGAGATCGAAAAGCGGAAGATCTTCGGCAAGACGCAGACCATGATGCGCATCGTCGTCCCCGTGAACCCCGGGTACATCTACCGGGTCGGGGACATCAAGATCGAAGGCCACAAGACCTTCAACACCCAGGGGCTCCAGGCCATGGTCCGGCTCAAGCCGGGCGAGGTCTACAGCACCAAGGTCCGAGAGAAGAGCGTCGAGGATATCTCGGAGCTCTACCGCAACTACGGCTTCCTCTTCATCCAGGTCATCCCCGTCGAGAACCTGGACCCCAGGACCAAGGTGGTCAACGTCACCTTCAACATCCAGGAGAACGAGGTCGCCTATCTCAACCGCCTCGAGTTCCGCGGGAACGTCTACACCAAGGACAAGGTCATCCGCCGGGAGATGATGATCCGGGAAGGGGACCGCTTCAGCCTGGCGATGTTCAAGAACAGCATTCTGCGCATCAAGCAGCTGGGGCTGGTCGACCTCGAAAAGGAGCCGGACATCAAGCCCGACCCCGAAGATCCGACCAAGATCGATGTTCAGGTCAACGTCAAGGAGCTCCAGAGGAACAACGTCCAGTTCACGGCGGGGTACAGCGGCTACGAGGGGACGTTCATCGCCTTCAGCTATTCGACCGTGAACTTCCTCGGGGCGGGGGAGAACCTGGAGTTCACGGTCCAGACGGGCAAGCTGGTCAAGAACTACTCGTTCGGGTTCAGCGAGCCCTATCTGTTCGACTTGCCCATCACGGCCGGGTTCAATATCTACAACCGGCGCATAAACTATCCCTGGTACCTCCGTAAGGATCGGGGGGTCGATCTCATCACGGGGGCCCGGCTGTTCGGCATGTGGCGGACGAACCTGACTTACACCTACGCGAAGATCGACTCCCAGATCATCGATGTGACCGGCGAGTCCGGGGATACGCCGTTTGTCCCTTCCTATATGGGCTATGGAACGGGCAAGTACAACGTCAGTTCCATCACGCCGATGCTCTACCGCTCGACGATCGACAGCCCCCTGACGCCGACGAGAGGGACGATGTACTCGCTGTCGCTCAAATTCGCCGGGACTTTCCTCGGCGGCGACGTCGATCTCGTCAAGCCCCAGGTCGAGTTCACCCGTTACCAGCCCTTCATCGGCAAGCATATTCTGGGTTTTCACGCCCAGTATCAGGTGGTCAAAGCCATCAAGGGCTCGCCGGTCCCCTACTGGGAGAGGTTCTTCCTGGGCGGCGAGCGCTCGATCCGGGGATACGACCCCTACCGGATCGGCCCGACGGACGCGAACGGCTACAACATGGGGGGGGACAAGGCCCTCGTTCTGAACGCCGAGTACATCATCCCCGTCGGCGGCCCGATCTACGCCATCTTCTTCTACGACATGGGCAACGCCGTCAGCTACAATCAGAAATTCAGCCTCAAGGACATGTACACCTCGACGGGGATCGAGGCCCGCATCTTCGTGCCGGCGCTCCGGGTCCCCTTCCGCCTGATCTTCTCCTTCAACAATAAAAAGATCTACCCCAACGACCCGGATTTCGCCTTCCGGTTCGCCGTCGGCACAACGTTCTAAAGGAGGTCTGACCGTTGATCACCGTCGAAAAGATCTCCCGTTTCCTTCCCCACAGGTTCCCGTTCCTGCTCGTTGACCGGGTCGTGGACCTGGTGCCCGGCAAAACCATCGTCGCCCTGAAGAACGTGACCTGCAACGAGCAGTTCTTCCAGGGCCACTTCCCGGAGTGGAAGATCATGCCCGGCGTCCTCATCATCGAGGCCATCGCCCAGGCGGGGGGGGTGCTTCTCTTCAATTCGATCCCCGACCCCGAAAGCAAGTTCGTCGTCCTGAGCAAGGTGGACAAGTTCAAGTTCAAGAGGGTCGTCGTCCCCGGCGACCAGCTCCGGCTCGAGGTCGAGTTCGTCCGCCTGAAAGCACGGATCTGCTGCATGAAGGGCAAAGCCCTGGTGGATGGGGAAACGGCCGCCGAAGGCGAAGTCTACGCCGCCGTGCTCGACCGCGACGATCTGGCCGACGGGTCATAAGCCGCCGGCGGCGGGGGTCCTATCTCATCTGGAAAAGGGAATCGTCGAGGTTCGAATTGTAAACGACCTTGACGATGGTCACCTTCTGGGCTTCGACGCCGTCTTGGAGCGTCCGGATCGAATGGGCGACCATCGTGTTCTCGACCTTCCGATAGTCGGAAAAATAGGTCTCGGCCTCGACTTCTGCCCCGGATTGGCCCATGGCCCGGGTCTTCGCCTTGTAGGGAAGGTAGGTCGCCGGGTCCAGGAAGAACGTGATCGAATGGCCGTCGGCCAGGATCTGCTCCAGGACGATATATTCCTTGCCCTCGATCTTCTCCTTGGGCTTCAAGGCGAAGGTGATGCCGAGCTTCTGAGGATCGAGCAAGGCCGCGTTGCCCAGGGCCTGGCGGGAGAAATCCCGGCTCTGAAATTCAGGCATCTCCTGGGTCGTCCCGCTCTGCGGATCGGTGAACCAGCCCTTCCGGCCGTCGTAGCCCATGGCGATGACCATGTCCATCACGTCCATGTCGATGCGCAGCTTGTCGGGCTCCTTCTGGGACATGGTGATGGAGGCCGTGAGGCCGAATTGGGCGAGCTCGACCGACCCGCTTATCGTCGTGTCCTTGATAGCGCCCAGCGCTTTCCTTCCGCCCAGGGCGTTGATCATCTTGGATAGGGCGTCCTCGGCCGCCTGCCCGAATCCAGGCATCGCCGGGAGCGACAGCAGGATCAGGGCACACAGCGCGAATGATATCGTCTTTTTCATGAGTTCCTCTCTTTAAGCACATTCTAGCGGATAGCTCCGCCGGTGCCAAACAGAAATATCGGCAAATTTGGGAATCGGGCACTTTCGGGTAATAGGTGTATGTTCTTATATAGGACATTATTAAAATGGCAAAGTAAATAAAACACTTGATTTATGACAATATTCGGTGCTATAATGATAATGTCCATATATAGGACATATTTGACCTAGCCCGTTCCGGTTTCGTCACCGGCGCCGGGCGAGGGGTCTGGAGACATGGCTCGCGAGCTCTGCTTGGTCGTTTGTTCGTACTTTGACCGCGAGGTCCGGGCGATCTCCGCCTTTCCCGAATTCCGGAACGTCCATTTCAAGACCCTGCCGGCGGACTGCGACCTGATCGAGGCCGATTGGCGTGGATTGGAGGAGTCCGTCGCAACCTGCCGCCAGGAAGGACGCGCGGTCTGCCTGATCGGGAGCTACTGTCTGACCAGGGCGGCCAAGGCCCTGGATGCCGGGGCCGGCTTCTTCACCTCCCAGAAAGGCCAATGTTTCGAGTGGGTCGCGGACAAGGACGTCCTGATCCAGTTTCACCGGGAAGAAGCTCTCCTTCTCCTGCCGGGATGGCTGAAGGATTGGGAGGCCTTCGTCGAAAAACGCTGGCCCTCAGACAGCAAAGGGGCGCGGGACTTTTTCCGGAGCTCGGCGAAAAAGCTCGTTCTTCTCGACACCGGCGTCCACCCGCGGATCGACAAAGAGCTCAGGGGCTTCGCCAAGTTCCTCAAGCTGCCCTGCGAGGTCTTCCCGACGGGGCTCGGGTTCTTCCATCTGAATCTCGTCCGGGCCGTTCTCTCCTGGCGGCTGGAAAAGGACAAGGCCGGGCTCGAGGACCGGATGGAGGCCCTGCGCGGGCAGATCTCCGAGTACTCCCGCATCGGACACCTCATCGGGTCCGTGGCCAAAGCGAAAAACGAAGAGGAGGCCCGGTCCGGCATTCTCGAGGCCTTCCGGATCCTTCTCTCACCTCAAAAGATCGCCTTTCATCCGCCCGAGTCGCTGGCCGCAGAGGCCGAAAGCGAGAACTCCCCCAAGGACCGGATCCTGTCCCTGAATTCCGAGTACGCCTGGACGGAAGGCCGGAACGGACTTTTTCTCCGGGTGGCCCACGGCCGAGAGCTTCTCGGGCTGCTCGAGGTCTCCGGGCTTCTTTATCCGGAGCGGCGGGAGCACGACCTCGGCCTGGGCCTGGCCCTGGCCAAGATCGCCGGGATGGCCCTGGCCAACGTCCGGATTTTACGGGACCTGGCCGAGGAACGGGCCAAGTCCAGGAACACGGAGGCCGCTCTCGAGGCCAGCGAAGAGAAAATGAGGTCGGTTTTCATGGGGGTCCATATCGGCATCTACCGGGTGACGCCCCAGGGAGAGATCGTGGACGCCAACCCGGC
>JAWOHF010000256.1:0-24617 GCA_046496285.1 Candidatus Aminicenantota bacterium | reverse complement strand
TTCAGCTGGTCCTGGGCGGCCGGGCGCTTGAGGTCGAACGAGACGAGAAGGGGGCTCTTGGAGAGGCCGGACACCCAGCGGGCCAGCTTGCCGCAGGTCGTCGTCTTCCCGCTGCCCTGGAGGCCGACCAGCATGAAGACCGACGGCGGCCGGGAGGCGAAGATCAGGGGCTTCTGCTGCCCCCCCAGGATCCCGGTCATCTCGTCCCGGACGATCTTGACGACCTGCTGGGCCGGGGACAGGCTCCGGAGGACCTCCTCGCCCAGGGCCTTTTCCCTGATGCGGGCCTCGAAGTCCTTGACCACGCGGTAGTTGACGTCGGCCTCGAGGAGGGCCAGACGCAGCATCTTGAGGGCCTCGGCCATGTTCTTCTCGGTAACCGTGCCCTCGCCCCGGAGGAACTTCATCATCCTCTCGAGGCGCTCGGAAAGCTGTTCGAACATCACGGCCATCTTAAGCCAACCGCCGCCGCCCGTCAAACCCGGCCTCTCTCTAAGGATACGGCGGGTCCTGTCCCGGCGCGTCCCCGTCCGGCCTCCGCGGCACCCATCCCCCCGTGGGCGGAGGGGGAACGAAAGCCCTTCCCCCTCCGGACCACCCTTCTCCGGAGCCTGTGGCTCCGTCGACCAAGGGGGAAGCGCCCCTTGGAACCCCCGGCGGTCCAGAGACCGCAATCCCCTGCCGCGTCGGGCGGACGGGGACTAACGCCGCGCCACCCGCCGAATCCCCAGAGAGAGGCCTTTGACGTTACGGGGGGGGCGCTTGACTTTCAGGGCGGATGCCGTTAAGGTAGAGGGACTTCCAAGGAATCGGGTAACTTCATGACAGACAAGAACAAGCAGCCGGCTTCGCCGGAGGAAAGCATGATGGCCAAGAAAATCGACTACGACGAGGTCCGCAAGCTCATCGCCTTGCTCGAGGAGAAGAATCTGTCGACCTTCGAGCTCGAGGTCGAGGGCCTCAAGGTCAAGATCGGCCGCTGTGCCCCTCCCTCGTCCCCGGTGACATTCGTCCAGGGCCCGGGCCCCTCGCCCCAGTCCGAACCGGAGCGGCCGGGCGTCGCCCCTCTGCCCGCCGTCGAGCCGCCGACCGGCCAGCACCTGATCCTCTCCCCCATGGTCGGGACCTTCTACCGGGCCCCCGACCCGACGGCCCATCCCTTCACGGACATCGGCGAGACGGTCAAAAAGGGCCAGACCCTCTGTATCATCGAGGCCATGAAGCTGATGAACGAGATCGAGGCCGATGTGGACGGGACGGTCGTCGAGGTCTTCGTCGACAACGCCAAGCCCGTGGAATTCGGCCAGAAGCTGTTCGCCATCGCCCCGCTGATCTGAGCCTTCATGATCTCCAAGATACTCATCGCCAACCGCGGGGAGATAGCCCTCCGCGTCATCCGCTCGGCCCGGGAGCTCGGCATCAAGACCGTCGCCGTCTACTCGGAAGCCGACCGTCAATCCCTCCACGCCCTGTTGGCCGACGAAAAGGTCTGCATCGGGCCCGCCAAGGCTTCCGAGAGCTACCTCAACATCGCCAACATCCTGAGCGCCGTGGACATCACCGGGGCCGACGCCATCCACCCCGGCTACGGGTTCCTCGCCGAGAACGCCAAGTTCGCCGAGATCTGCGAGACCCACGGGCTCACGTTCATCGGCCCTCCCCCGGCCATCATCCGCCTCATGGGCGACAAGGACAAGGCCCGCCAGGCCATGAAGAAGGCCGGCCTGCCCATCCTGCCGGGGAGCGACACGATCATCGAGGATTTTGCCGAAGCCAAGAAGGTCGCCCAGAAGATCGGCTTCCCCGTGATCATCAAGGCCGCCGCGGGCGGAGGAGGAAAGGGCATGAGGATCTGCCGGTCCTCGGCCCAGCTCGAGGAGCAGTTTCCCATCGCCCAGGGCGAGGCCAAAGCCGCGTTCAGCGACCCCTCCCTATACATCGAGAAATTCGTCTCCGGGGCCCGGCACATCGAGATCCAGGTCATCGGGGACAAGAAGGGCAAGGTCACCGCGTTCGGCGAGCGCGAGTGCTCCGTCCAGCGCAAGTACCAGAAGCTCATCGAGGAGACCCCGTCGCCGTTCATCGACGAGAAGATCCGCAAGAGGATCATCCGGGAGGTCGAAGAGGCGGCCCGCAAGGTCGGCTACCAGAGCCTGGGCACCTTCGAGTTCCTGGTCGACGAGACCAGGAAGTTCTACTTCATGGAAGCCAACGCCCGGGTCCAGGTCGAGCACCCGATCACGGAGATGGTCTACGGCATCAACCTCATCAAGGCCCAGATCAAGTTCGCGGCCGGCGAAAAATACAACTTCCCGGAGCCGCTCGAAATGCGGGGCCACAGCATCGAGTGCCGGATCAACGCCGAGGACCCGCAGACGTTCGTCCCTTCGCCGGGAAAGATCGACTTCCTGGTCCTGCCGGGAGGCGAGGGCATACGGGTCGATTCGGCCGCCTACGGCGGCTGGACGGTGCCTTCGGATTACGACTCACTGGTGGCCAAGATCATCGCCTACGCCCCGAGCCGGGAGCTGGCCATCCGGAAGATGAGGGCCGCCCTGGAGATGACGACCATCGTCGGCATCAAGACGAACATCCCCCTGCACCTGTCGGTCCTGGCCGACACGGGCTTCCTCGAGGGGAAGTACAACACCCAGTTCATGGAAGGGCACCTGGCCAACCAGGCGGCCCTGAACGGGACCTGATCCGGGCTAATCGCGCCGGAAGATCGAGACGGCGAATTCCCCCCCGTTGTCCTTGACGACGTTCTCGTTGACGCCGAGGTAGAGGCGTCCCCGGATGGGGGCCAGAATGTCGCTTTCGGCCCCGATGTGAAAAACGGAGACGATCTCGTCCCGGATCTCCTCCCCCGTGTCCTCGTCCATCCTCACGGAGATGAGCTGGGCGACCTTGCCGATCAGGGCCCCCAGGTTCCTGTCCGCGACCGGCTGCTGGACGGTCACGAAGTCGAGGCCTTCCGGGCCGCAGTCGGCGGCCGGGTTGCCTTGCTGAAGGGTGATCTGACCGCTGGCCCGGATGGTCATGGCCTCTCCCTGAGCGACGTCGATCCCCGTATCGACCCATCCGGCGTCGGCCTTGACGGTCATCGTCAGGACGGGCCTCTGGTCCGCTTCCTGGCAGGGTCCACGGCTCTCCCCGCCGCCGGCCGCGAACGCGGCGAGCCAGAGAGCCGCCCAGCCAAGGGCCGGGAGGAAGGTCCTAGATCTTTTCATCCGATCCGTCCTTCTCCGGGGCCATCGCCCCCATGCCGAGGATCTCGAGCATGGCCGCGTGGACCAAACCGTTCGTGGCCACGATCCCGGGCGCCAGGATGTCGAATTCCCGGCCCTCGAGATCCGTGACCCGCCCACCCGCCTCCCCGACGATCAGGGCCCCGGCGGCCACGTCCCAGGGGTTGAGCTTGAGCTCCCAGAACCCGTCGAACCGGCCGCAGGCGACATAGGCCAGGTCCAGAGCCGCCGAGCCCAGGCGCCGGATGGCCTGGGCCCGGACGATGAACCGGCCCCAATGGTCCATGTTGTTGACCGGACTCGTCCGGATGTCGTAGGGGAACCCCGTAACCAGCAGGCTTTTCGTCAGGTCTCCGACCCCGGAAACCCTTATCCGATCGCCGTTGAGGACCGCTCCCCGCCCCGCCTCGGCCAGGAAAAGCTCCTCGCGCATCGGGTCGTAGATGAAGCCGAGGACGATCCGTCCCTGGTATTCGAGGGCCGCGGAGACGCTGAAAACGGGAAGGGTGTGGGCGAAGTTCGTCGTGCCGTCGAGAGGATCGATGATCCACCGGTAGGCCGAACGGCCCGGACGGGACAGGCCCTCTTCGGCCAGGAAGCCGTGATCGGGGAAGGCCGCCGACAGCCGGCCGACCAGGATCTCCTGGGAGCCGGTGTCGAAGGCCGTGACCAGATCGACGACCCCTTTGTACGAGGCCTCGGCCCGCCGGTCGAGGTTCGACCGGAGATAGAGGCCGGCTTCCCGGACGGCGGCTTCGCCGACGCTGCGGAACTCGTCGAGGACGCTCATGGGACACCTATATTATCAACTCCCCGGACCGGAGGCAACTCCTGAACCATTCCCCCGGCCATCCGTAGTATAATAGGAAATCGAATCTGGAAGGCCGTCGAACATGACCGAAAAAAGAACATTCCTCCAAAAACGCAAGAAGGCCCTGATCGTCCTGGGCGTCATCCTGGTCATCGGCGTCATCGTCATCGCCAACTTCAGGTCCCAACGGGAGAGGACCGTCAAGGTGACCGTCGACAAGGTCGTCAGGCAGGATCTGAACTCCCTCGTTTCGGCGTCCGGGGAGATCAAGCCCAAAAAGAACGTCAACATCAGCGCCCAGGTCCCCGGGCGGATCGTCAAGATCGGCGTCGTCGAGGGCCAGGAGGTCAAGGCCGGCGATTTCCTCCTCAAGTTGGACTCCATCCAATACGAGGCCAACGCCGACCGGGACCGGTATTTCATTCGCTCCGCCAACGCCGAGCTCATCCAGGCCGAGGCCCGGCTGCTGAGGGACAAGGGCTCTTACGACCGGATCCGCCGCCTCTATGAGGAGGACCTGATCTCCAAGGACCAGCTCGAGGCGGCCAAGGCCCAGTTCGACGTCGCCGAGGCCCAGGTCAACTCCATCCGCTACCAGATCAAACAGGCCGAGTCCTCCCTCCAGAGCACCCTGGACAATCTGAAGAAGACCACCTTCGACTCCCCCATCGACGGCATCATCACCAGCCTCCGGGTCGAGGAGGGCGAGGTGGCCATCATCGGGACCATGAACAATCCGGGGACCATCCTCATGACCATCGCCGACCTGTCCGTGATGGAGGTCGAGGTCGAGGTCGACGAGACGGACGTCGTCGGGGTGGCCATCGGTCAGGTGGCCGACATCCGGGTCGACGCCTTTCCCGCGACGACGTTTAGGGGCCAGGTCACAGAGGTAGGCAGCTCCGCCCTCCAGCGAGTGACCGGCGGCGCAGCCACCCAGGAGGCCAAGGATTTCAAGGTCGTCATCACTCTCGAAGACCCGGCCGAGAGCCTCAAGCCGGGCTTGTCGGCCTCGGCCGACGTCATCGTCGCCGAGAAGAAGGGCGTCCTGACCGTGCCCATCTCGGCCCTCGTGCTTCGCGACAGGGAGGCGGCCGAAGGGGACAAGGCGTCCGTCAGGAAAGAAGAGGAAGGCCTCTACGTCGTCGAGAGCGGCCGGGCCAAGTTCGTGCCCGTCGACAAGGGCATCATGGGGGGCATGATGATCGAGATCACCTCGGGCCTCGAGGAGGGACAGGAGATCGTCGCCGGCCCCTACGCCGCCCTGCGCGAGCTGAAGGACGGGGCCCTGCTCAAGATCGAGACCAAAAAGGACGCGCCCGCCCGATGAGCGTCCCGGACCCGATCCTCATCTCCGCCGAGGGCCTGGCCAAGGTCTACCGACTCGGAGAGCAGGACGTCGAGGCCCTGGGAGGGGTGTCCTTCACCATCCCCCGCAACGAGTTCGTGGCCATTATGGGCCCGTCCGGATCGGGGAAGTCGACCCTGATGAACCTTCTCGGCTGCCTGGACACGCCGACCTCGGGCACCTACCGGCTCAACGGCAAGCTCGTCAGCGCCATGACCGAGGACGAGCTGGCCCACATCCGGAACCGAGAGATCGGCTTCGTCTTCCAGGTCTTCAACCTCCTGTCGCGGGCCTCGGCTTTCCGCAACATCGAGCTGCCCCTGGTCTACAGCGGGATGAAGAAGGCCGAGCGGGAGGAGAAGACCCGCCGGGCCCTCGAAAAGGTCGAGATGACGGCCCGCATGGCCCACAAGCCATCGGAGCTGTCGGGAGGGGAGCGCCAGCGCGTGGCCATCGCCCGGGCCCTGGTCAACGAGCCGTCCCTCCTCCTGGCCGACGAGCCCACGGGCAATCTGGATTCGCGGACGGGCCGGGAGATCCTCAACCTCTTCCACAAGATCCACGAGCAGGGGAATACGATCATCATGGTCACCCACGACCGCGAGGTCGCCCAGCAGGCCCAGCGCATCATCCATATCCGCGACGGGCGGATCGAAAAGGACGAACGGAAAGGAGCGCCGTCATGAGCCTCTTCAAACGAGTCGTAGGCGTTTTCACCAGCCCCCGCCAGGTCTTCGAGGCCCTGGCCGAAAAGCCGGTCTGGGTCGACGTTCTCATCATCGTCCTGATCGCCCTCATCGCCCACTCTTTTGTGGTCGCTCCGTATATACAGAAAGACCAGCTCGATCTGATGCGCGACAACGTCAAGCTCAGGGAGCGGCTGGGAGACGAGGCCTACGAGCAGATGGTCCGGAACATAGAAAACCCGTCCCCGGCCCGCCTCTTCGTTCAGACCTTCGTGACCATGCCGTTGTTCGCCTTCGCCGCTCTCCTCCTCCAGGGCCTCTTCCTCCTGGTCATGTCCCGCTTCTTTTCCTCCGAGGGCCGGTTCATCCAGGTGCTGGCCGCTCTCGTCCACGCCAGCCTGGTCGACAAGCTCCTCGGCAACGCCGTCCGGCTGGTCCTGGCCCTGGCCCGCAAGTCCGTCATGCAGACGTCCACCAACCTGGCCCTCCTGTTCCCTGAAGCGGAGGTCACCTCGACCGCCTTTGCCGTGCTCAGCCAGATCGATTTCTTCCAGCTGTGGATGTTCGGCATCCTGGCCATCGGCCTCTCGGTGATCTTCAAGATCGATCTGAAGAAGGCCCTGGTCCTGTCCTACAGCCTCTGGTTCCTCAAGGCCCTGATCAACATCCTCCTGGCCGTCATCGGGATGAGCTTCCTCCGCTAGCGCCAGAGCGGTCCGGTCTTTGACGTTCGATTGACACGGCGGCGTTCCCCCGATAAATTAGGGCCATGGACGATTTCGTAAGCCGGGGGGATCTCGCTCACATCCCGTTGGCCCGCGTTCTCGCCGGGATCGGAAGGCAGGGGCTCACCGGCCTTCTCCTGGTCCGGGGGGTCGGCGGCGAGAAAAAATTCTCCTTCGACCGCGGGGCCCTGGTCCTGGGGTCCGCGTCCTTCGACGAGGCCGGCTTCCTGAAGTTCCTGTGGACCAGGGGGGAAGCGGACCTCATCGGCCTGGCCCGCATCGAGGACCTCGCCCGCCGCGCCGGGACGCCCCTCCTCCGGGCTCTGACCGAAGAGGGCCTCCTTGCGCCGGCGCGCCTCTGGCCGGCCCTGGAGGCCTTCGCCGAGGACGAGGCCTGCTCCCTCTTCGACCGGGAGGACGCCGAATTCGAGTTCCGGGCCCTGCCCGGCCTTGCCGGCCGGACCTTCGTCGGAGGCATCGATGTCGCCGGGCTGGTCCTCGAGGGCGTCCGGAAAATGACCAACGCCGCTCTGATCGCCGGCCACTTGCCGGCCGAAGGCGAATCCCTCCGCCGCCTCCAGGTGGGCTGGCCGGAGCGTCCCCGGCTCTCGCTCCAGGAGCGCTACCTTCTCGGACTTCTGGAAGCGGGAACGACCCTCGCGGAGCTGTATGCGGAAAGCGCCCTCGGGAAGGAGGATACCCAGCGAACTCTGTTCGCTCTTCTTTGCCTCGGCCTGGCCGGAACGGCCGCTCCCCGGCCCAAGACCAACCGGCTCCCCGCCGACCGCTCCCCGGCCGAGACCGAGCGGCTGTTCGCGGCCTTCAACAACAAGTGCTCCTTCATCTTCAAGTCCATATCGAAAGGGGTCGGCCCGGTGGCCCTGTCGATCATCGAGAAATCCATCGACGAGATCAAGGGCCACCTGGACCCTGTCTTCCGGGGGCTCGAGCTCAAGCCCGACGGCCGCATCGAGCTCAGGTCGTCCCTGAAGTTGAACATGGCCATGGGCGGCGAGGAGGGCCGCCGGAGCCTGCTCCGGAGCATGGACGAGATCCTGATGGCCGAGGTCCTGGCCGTCAAGAGGACCCTCGGTCCGGCCCACGAGGCCGCCCTCGTCCGAGGCCTCGAGAGATTGGGGGACGGATCGTGAAGCGCAAACAGCTCCTGGCCCTGCTCGTCCTGGCCACGGCCCTCGTCCTCTGGATGCTGATCGAAATTGCCGCCTGACATCCGCGACCTGGTCGTCATCCTGGGCCCCACGGCCGTCGGGAAAAGCCGCAAGGCCGTCGACCTGGCCCTCCGGTTCGGAGGGGAGATCGTCAACGGGGACTCCGTCCAGGTCTATCGGGGCTTCGACATCGGCGCCGACAAACCGTCGCCCGAGTCGCGGCGCGGCGTGCCCCATCATCTGATCGACATCGTCGATCCCGCGGTCCAATTCACGGCGGCGGATTTCGTCCGGGAGGCCCTCGGGGCGGCCCGGGAGATCGCCGGCCGCGGGCGCCTTCCCCTGGTCGTCGGGGGGACCGGCCTCTACCTCAAGGCCCTCCTCGACGGCCTCTTCCCGGGCCCCGGCCGCAACCCCGCCCTGCGCGCCGCCCTGGAAGCGGAAGCCCGGGAAAAAGGATTGGGCGCCCTCTACGAACGGCTGGAAGCGGTCGACCCCGAATACGCCCGGAAAGTGCGCGACCGGGACCGCATCCGCATCATCCGCGCCTTGGAGGTCTACGAGGTCACGCGGCGCCCGCTGTCCGCGCATTTCCTGCGCACCGAATCCCCGGTCCGGGGCGTGAACGTCGTCCGGATCGGGCTCCGGCTCGACAGGGAGGTCCTTTGCCGGCGGATCGAGGACCGCGTCGACAGGATGTTCGAGCGGGGCCTCGTGGCCGAGGTCCGCTCGCTCCTCGGGGGCGGGGTCCGGGAGGACGCCCCCCCGTTCCGGGCCCTCGGCTACAGGCACGTCCTGAGGCATTTCGCCGGCGACCTGTCCCTCGACGAGGCCCGGGCCCTGACCAAGCAGGACACGCGCCGTTACGCCAAGAGACAGATGACCTGGTTCCGGAAGATGGACGGCGTGACCTGGTTGTCCCCCGAAGACGGGCGCGGGCTTGAGGAAAACCTCCAAAAGCAATTAAAATAGAGATATGGAAAAAGCGATCCTCGTCAACGTGGCGACGACCAAAGAGGAAAAGAACGCCGCCGAGGACTCGCTCAAGGAGCTGTCCGGACTGGCGGCCGCGGCCGGGGCCGAGGTCGTCGGCCGCGTCGTCCAGGTCCGCCCACGCATCAACCCCCGGTCTTTCGTCGGCGCGGGCAAGGTCGACGAGATCGGCCGGCTGAGGAAGGAGCTCGGGGCCGACCTGGTCATCTTCGACCACAATCTGAACGCGACCCAGCAGCGCAACCTCGAGGACGAGGTCCGGGCCAAGATCGTCGACCGGACCCAGCTCATCCTCGACATCTTCGCCCAGAGGGCGCGGACGAACGAGGGCAAGCTGCAGGTGGAGCTGGCTCAGCTGAACTACCTGCTGCCCCGGCTGAAGGGCAAGGGCCTAGGCCTGACCCAGCAGGGCGCCGGCATCGGAACGCGCGGCCCGGGCGAAAAAAAGCTCGAGGAGGACCGCCGGAGGATCACCGACCGGATCACCAGGATCAAGAAGGACATCGCCGGGCTCCAGAAACGGCGGTCGAGCCAGCGGCACAGCCGCCGGAAAAGCCCCGTGCCCGCGGTCTCCCTGGTCGGATACACGAGCGCCGGGAAATCCACGCTGTTCAACCTCCTGACCGAAGAGCGGCGCTACACGTCGCCCAACCTCTTCTCGACCCTGGACCCGCTTCTCCGCCGAGTATCCTATCCGGACGGGGCCTACTTCTTCCTGTCCGACACCGTCGGCTTCATCCGCAGGCTTCCCGTGGAACTGGTGACCTCGTTCCGGGCGACGCTGGAGGAGGTCGGCGAGGCGGATTGCGTCTGCCACATCGTCGACATCGCGTCCCCCGCGTCCGAGAGCCAGGCGAAGGCCGTCGAGGCCATCCTGGCCGACCTCGGAGCGAGCGGCATCCCCGTCGTCCGGGTCCTGAACAAGATCGATCTCCTCACCGAGGAAGAAAAAGACATGCTTCTCAGAAGGAACGCGGGCCCCAACGCCAGGTCCCTGGCCATCTCGGCCAAGACCGGACAGGGGGTGTCCGACCTTCTGCGCCGGCTCCGCGAGGTCATTTTCGGGGATTACAAGCTCTACACCATCCGGGTCCCGAGGGAAACGCCGGAGATCACCCGGTCCCTGCCCGCCAGGTCCCTGATCCTCAAAAAGCGGGAGAACGAGCGGTATCTGGAATTCAAGGTCATGGCCGAACCGGCGGGGATCGTCAATTTCCTCCCCTATCTCGAACAAGGAGAAGAGCCGTGGTGAAAAAAGTCCTGGTCATTTTTCTGGCTGCGTGGGGGGCGTGGTCCTGCGCCATCGCGCCGCCGGCGCCGCCCTCCTTCTTCGTTGCCGACATCCCGCCCGAGCTCACCTCCCGCCTGAACCTCGACGAACGGATCGCGGCCGACGAAGCCTGGCAGCTCCTGAAGGCCGGCCGGCCCGAACAGGCCCGCAAGCAGATCGCCCGGCTCGGTCCGGGCAACCCCGCCTACGCCGTCGGTCTGGGATATGTCAGTCTCCTGCTCGCGGACATGGGCGCCGCCGAGGCCAGCTTTCGGGTCTCGCTCCGCGACGTTCCCGAAATGACCCCGGCCCGCGTCGGGCTGGCCCAGATCTACGCGGCCCGCGGGGAGAAGGAGCAGGCCTTCCTTCAGTACCGGGAGATCCTCAAGATCGACCCTGACGACGGCTGGGCCCGGCCGCGCCTCGAGGCCCTGCGCGAGACGCTGACCCGCGGCCTCTTCGAGGAGGCCGCGGCCGCCGGAAAGGCCGGCCGCACGGAGGCCGCCCGGACCGCTCTTCTCAAGGTCCTGTTCTATGACCCGGACTCCTCCGCCGCCCACTACGAGCTCGGCCGGAGCTATCTCCGGGAAGACAACGTGGACAGCGCGCTGTTCCATTTCCAGGCGTTCCTGGAAAAGGACACCGGGAAAAAGGATCGCCGGATCGAGGTCCTGCGGGACGTCGCCGAAGCGTATTTCCGCAGGCAGGAGTACGGCCGGAGCCTGGACCATTTCGAAAAGATCAGGGAACTCGACCCGGCGGACCAGGACGCCCTCCGGCGCCTCGAGGAGCTCAAGGCCCGGCTCGGCATCTACGAGCTGCCCAGCCAATACGCGTCCATCCCCGCGTCGGAGGCCGTCGCCCGGGAGGACCTGGCCGCGCTGGTCGGGGTCAAGTTCAGGGACCATCTCGAAGGCCCCGGGCGCCGGACGAGGATCGTCGTGGACATCGCCACCTCCTGGGCCCAGAATTACATCGTCGACGTCGCCTCGCTGGACATCATGAGCGTCTACGACAACCACACGTTCCAGCCGCGACGGATCATCAACCGGGCCGAGCTGGCCGAAACCGCGGTCAGGATGATCAGGGTCCTCCAGGCCCGGGGCCACCGGTTCGTCCCGCTGGTGGAGGCCCGAAGGATCCAGATCGCCGACGTGACCCCGGAGAACTATTTTTATCCGGTCATCGTCGAGGCCCTGTCCTACCAGGTCATGGCCCTCGATCCGATGCGCAGGTTCGAGCCCGAGAGAACGGTCGCGGGGCGCGAGGCCATCCGCGTCCTGGACATCATCCTCAGCCTGGCCCGAAAAGGGGACCAAGGCAAAGAACCATGACCGAAGCCGATAAACCGGAAATGGCGGGACCGGCCCGGAGGGGGCGGTCCGAGCTCCTGGCGCTGCCCAATCTCCTGTCCATATCCCGGATCCTGTTGACGCCCGTCTTCGTCTGGATGATGATCGCCGGGAGGCCCTGGGAAGCGTTCTTCGTGTTCCTGGCCGCGGGGGCCACGGACGCCCTCGACGGATTCGCGGCCCGCCGCCTGCACCTCAAGACCTCGGCCGGTCTCTGGCTCGACCCGGCCGGGGACAAGGTCCTGCTGACGGCGGCTTTCGTCACTCTCTCCCTCCCGGGCCTCGCCCAGCCGAACACGCTCCCCCTCTGGCTCACGGGGATCTGCGTCGGCCGGGACGTGTCCATCGCCGCGGCGGCCCTGGTCATCGTGCTTCGCCGGGGAAAGAGGACGTTCAAACCCGTGCTGGCCGGCAAGGCCAGCACCATCTGCCAGGTCCTCGTCCTTTACGTCGTCCTGTTCTTCAACGCCATGGGGACATCGCCCGCCTTCCTGACGTGGCTCTTTGTCCTGACGGCCGCACTGACCCTGCTGTCCTGGATCCAATACGGCATCCGAGGGGTGGCCTTGTTCCGGGGGCGCCAGCCAAGGATCTAGGGTCCTTCTCCCAACTCCGAGGATCTATGGGATCAAGCGATGCCGATAGATGTCCCCCTGAAGACCCCCATAGCGGAGGGGGCCCCGTCGCTTTAACGACGGGGGAACCGTCGGGACAGGTTCCCACTTTGCTTTTTTGGGGCCCCGTGTTAAGATTCCGGGCGTCATTTCGGGAATGAGGAGTCTGTCCATGTTCGATAACCACGCCTTCGCCAAGCTCGCCCGGAGGATCGACGGCTTCCGCGACGAGATGGTCGACCTCCAGATCCGTCTCTGCGCCATCCCCGCCATCGCCCCGACGAGCGGCGGCGAAGGGGAGGCCGCCAAGGCCGAGTTCCTGTCCGCCTACCTGAAGGACAACGGATTCCGGGACATCGCGCTCGTCAAAGCCCCCGACCTGGACGCCCCGGCCGGCTATCGCCCCAACCTCCTGGCGTATTACAAAGGGAAAAGCTCGAGCCGGACGGTTTGGATCATGACCCACATGGACGTCGTTCCTCCCGGGGAGCTGTCGCAGTGGAAGGGCGACCCGTTCAAGGCCTGGGTCGAAAAGGGGCGGGTCTACGGCCGCGGCGTCGAGGACAACCAGCAGGACATGGTCGCCTCCCTGTTCGCCGTCAAAGCCCTCCAGGCCGAGGGCGTCGTGCCCCCCGCCGACATCGGCATCGCCCTGGTCGCCGACGAGGAGACGGGAAGCGCGAAAGGCATCGACTACGTCCTGCGGAAGAACAAGTCCTTCCGCAAGCAGGACCTGATCATCGTCCCCGACGCGGGGGACGAGAAGGGCACGATGATCGAGGTCGCCGAAAAGAGCCTTCTCTGGCTGAAGTTCAAGACGCTCGGAAGACAGGCCCACGGCTCGACCCCCGAAAAGGGCATCAACAGCTTCAAGGCGGCCTCGTTCTTCATCACCGCCCTCAACGGGCTCTACAAAACGCACGCCGGAAGGGACGGACTTTTCGATCCTCCCATCTCGACCTTCGAGCCGACCAAAAAAGAGGCCAACGTCCCGAACGTCAACACCATCCCCGGCGAGGACGTCTTCTACATGGACAGCCGCATCCTCCCCAAATACCCCGTCGCGGACGTGGAGAGCGCGATCCGCAAGATCGCCGACGGCATCGAGAAGAAATTCAAGGTCGGCATAACGATCGAGGTCCAGCAGAAAGCCCCGGCGGCGCCGCCGACTTCGGCCCAGGCCCCGGTCGTCCTGGCCCTCAAGAGAGCCGTCAAGTCGGTCTACAGGAAGGAGGCCAAGGCCAAAGGGATCGGCGGCGGCACGGTGGCCGCCGTGTTCCGCCGGGCCGGCTTCCAGGCCGCCTGCTGGTCCAAGCTCGACGAGACCGCCCACCAGCCGAACGAGTACTGCGTCATCGACAACATGGTGGGCAACGCCAAGGTCTTCGGCCACGTCTTCCTGCAGGATTGAGGCCTCGGCCCGCACGGGCCGGGACCTCTAAGAATGGACGCGCTGGACCCGCTGGGCGATGCGCACGGTGTTGAGGTGGATGTCCACGGTGTCCTCGATCTCGGGGGCGTATCCCCCGGCCAGGACGACGGCCACAGGGATGCCCCGGGCCCGGGCGCTTTCGATGACGATCTTGTCCCTTTCCTTCAGGCCTTCCTTGGTCAGCTTCAGGCCCCCCAGCTGGTCGTTCTCATAGGGGTCGGCGCCGGCCAGGTAGAGGACGAGGCCGGGGCCGAACTCCTCAAAGATCCTCGGGACGTGGGCCCGGACCGCGTCCAGATAGGGATCGTCGCCGTCGCCGGACCAAAGGCCCACATCCAGAGAGCCGGGCGGTTTGTCGGAGGGATAGACGTCCATCTGATGGACGGAGAAGGTGAACACGTCCTCCCGCCCGGCGAAGGCGGCCGCCGTGCCGTTCCCCTGGTGGACGTCCATGTCGACGATCATGACCTTGCGGACCCGCTTTTCCTCGATCATCTTGGCGGCGGCCACGGCCACGTCGTTCAGGACGCAGAACCCCTCGCCGTGGTCCGGGAACGCATGGTGGAAACCGCCCCCGATGTGGACGGCCAGCCCGTCCTCCAAAGCTTTGCGGGCGGTCAGGATGGTCCCCCCCACGGCCAGCCGGGCGAAGCGGACGAGCTCCGGGGAAAAGCGCATCTCCAGGGCCTGGAGCTCGGCCCGGCTGAGGGCGGCCGTGCGCAGACGCTTGAGATATTTCGGGGTGTGAACGAGGAGGACCTCCTCGTCTGTGGCCGCCCGGGACCTGAAGAAGTGGTCTTTTCGGGCCCCCATCATGAGCAGGTTCTCGTAGATGATGCGGTACTTCTGGAGGGGAAAGACGTGCTTTCCGATGTCGACCATCCAGTAGTCCTTGCTGTAGACGAACTTGAAGGGGAAGCGTTTTCCGAAGAGGACCCGGAACAGATCGGCAAGATCGCCCATGAAAGCCGGAGTTTACCAAATTTCGCCGGCCCGGTAAACCCGACGGCGGCGGTCAGCGCTTGCGGGCCGGTTTCTTCGCCGACGCGGCCGGCTTGGCCTTGGCTTTGGGCCCGGCTTTGACCGGCCGGCGGGCGGCGGCTTTCGCGGCCTTGGCGCCGGGGGGGTTGGCCAGGGCCGCCCGGGCGGCCGCCAGACGGGCGATAGGCACCCGGAAGGGCGAACAGCTGACGTAGTTCAAGCCGAGGAGGTGGCAGAACTCGATGCTCGACGGGTCGCCGCCGTGCTCTCCGCAGATGCCCAGCTTGATCCCGGGCCTGGACCGGCGGCCCTTGTCCACGGCCATGCGCATGAGCTGGCCCACGCCCGCCCGGTCGATGACCTCGAACGGGTCCTTGGCGTAGATGTCTTTCTGAAGATAGGGGACGAGGAACCGCCCGGCGTCATCGCGGCTCAAGCCCAGTGCCGTCTGGGTCAGGTCGTTCGTCCCGAAGCTGAAGAATTCGGCCACGGAGGCGATCTCGTCGGCCGTCAGGGCCCCGCGCGGGATCTCGATCATCGTCCCGACCAGGTACTTGAAGCGGACGCCCTGCTCCTTCATGACGGCCTCCGCCGTCTCGCGGACGATCCGCTCCTGATCCTCGAGCTCCTTGACGTGCCCGACGAGCGGGATCATGACCTCGGGCTCGACGGAGATGCCCTTTTTCTTCGTCTGGGCGGCGGCCTCGAAGATGGCCCGGGCCTGCATCGCGGTGATCTCGGGATAGATGATGCCCAGCCGGCAGCCGCGCAAACCGAGCATGGGGTTGAACTCGTGCAAGGACGAGACCCGGTCCCTGACTTTCTCATAGGGGATGCCCATGGTCGCGGCCAGGGCCCGCTGGTCCTTCTCCTCGTGGGGGAGGAACTCGTGGAGCGGCGGGTCGATCGTCCGGATGGTCACCGGGCGGCCGTCCATGGCCTCGAAGATCCCGGCGAAATCCAGGCGCTGGAGCGGCAGCAGCTTGGCCAGAGCGGCCTCGCGGGCCTCCAGGGTGTCGGCCAGGATCATTTCCCGCATCGGGCCGATCTTGCCCTCGCCGAAGAACATGTGCTCGGTCCGGCAGAGGCCGATGCCCTCGGCGCCGAAGGCCACGGCGTTCAGGGCCTGGTCGGGTTGGTCGGCGTTGGTCCGGATCTTCAGCGTCCGGTGCTTGTCCGCCCACTTCATGATCTTGGCGAAGGTCCGATAGACGGGGGCCTTGGCCGGGTCGAGCGTCCGGTCGATGAGGACCTGCAGGACCTCGGAGGGCCGGGTGCTGATCTTGCCTTCGATGACCTGTCCGCTCGTGCCGTCGATCGATATCCAGTCGCCCTCTTTCAGGGTCTTGCCGTGGACGGTCATCGTCCTCCGGGCGTAGTCGACGGCCAGGTCGCCGCAGCCGGCGACGCAGACCTTGCCCATCTGCCGGGCGACGAGAGCGGCGTGGGAGGTCATCCCGCCCCGGGCCGTCAGGATGCCCTCGGCCGCGCTCATGCCCTTGATGTCCTCGGGGGAGGTCTCGATGCGCGTCAGGATGACCTTCTCGTGACGCTTGGCCCAGGCTTCGGCGTCGACGCTGTTGAAGACGATCCGGCCCGTGGCCGCCCCGGGCCCGGCGTTCAGGCCCCTCGTCAGAAGCCGGCCGCCCTTGACCGCGGCGTCCTTCTCGGCCAGGTCGAAGACCGGGCGGAGGAGCTGGTTGAGCTGGTCGGGCTCGATGCGCGATAGGCCCTCTTTTTCGCTGATGAGCTTCTCGTCGACCATGTCGACGGCGATCTTGATGGCCGCGAAGGCCGTCCGTTTCCCGGTCCGGCACTGGAGCATGTAGAGCCGGCCCCGCTCGATGGTGAACTCGACGTCCATCATCTCCCGGAAGTGTCTCTCGAGGATATGCCGGATCCGCTCGAGCTCTGCATAGGAGCGGGGGTCGTCCTTTCTGAGGTTGGCGATCGGCAGGGGGGTCCGCGTCCCGGCCACGACGTCCTCGCCCTGGGCATTCATCAGGTACTCTCCGTAGAAGACGTTCTCGCCCGTGGCGGCGTCGCGGGTGAAGGCGACGCCCGTGCCGGAGTCGGCGCCCATGTTGCCGAAGACCATCATCTGGACGTTGACGGCCGTGCCCCAGGACTCGGGGATGTCGTACAGCTTGCGGTAGGCGATGGCCCGGTCGTTCATCCAGGAGCTGAAGACGGCCCCGATGGCCCCCCAGAGCTGCTTCATCGGGTCGTCGGGGAATTCATGGCCCATGCTCTCCTTGATGGCCGCCTTGTAGCGGGCGACGAGGTCCTTCAGATCCTCGGCCGTGAGGGCGGTGTCGTCGTGGATGCCGCGCTCGCGCTTCTTCCGTTCCATGATGGCCTCGAACGGGTCGATGTCGTCCTTGTCCACGGGCCGCAGCCCGAGCACGACGTCGCCGTACATCTGGACGAAGCGGCGGTAGGAGTCGTAGACGAACCGGGGGTTGCCGGTCTTGGCGACCAGGGCGGCGGCCGTCCTGTCGTTGAGGCCGAGGTTGAGGACCGTGTCCATCATGCCGGGCATCGAGGCCCGGGCCCCGGAGCGGATGGAGACGAGAAGAGGGTCAGCCGGGTCCCCGAGCTTCTTTCCGGCCGCTCTCTCGAGCCGGGCCAGGTTCTTGACGATCTCCTTCTTGACGGACTCGGGGATCCGCTTCCTGTTCTTATAGAAAAGGTCGCAGACCTCGGTCGAGACCGTGAAGCCCGGGGGCACGGGCAGTCCGATGCCGGCCATTTCGGCCAGGTTGGCGCCCTTGCCTCCCAGGAAGTTCTTCATGCCCTTGTGGCCCTCGGCGACGCCGGGACCGAAGAAATACACGTGCTTTTTTGCCATGGTTCTACTCCATCAATAGGGTCGGCCAAAAAACGTTCAGTAGACTATACACGGAAAGGCCGGGGAATTCAATTGTTCCCGGGCCCTTTCCGGGGCTCGAACAGGACGCAGAGGGCCATATACAGCATCACGGCGTCCTCCAGGAGGAGCCCGGGCCCGGCCTTCCGGCTCAGGGCCCCGAAACATCCGCAGTCCACGTCGAGGCCCCGGATCATCGTGGCCGCGACCAGGACGATGAAAAAGACCAGCAGGCCCGAGATGATCCCGGCCCCGGCCCGCTTCATCAGGCCCGAGGCCAGGAACAGCCCGGCGAAGATCTCGAGCCAGGGCAGGATGACGGCCGCCAGGAAGGACAGGGCCTGCCCGACGACCCGGTAGTCCCGGACGTCCTGGGCGAAGCCCAGGGGGTCGAGGACCTTGACGATGCCCGAGTAGATGAACAGCCCGCCGACGGCCACCCGGAACAGGACGAGAACGGTACGGTTCCTGATCATCGGTCCCGCTCCTCGGGCAGGCCGGCCCGGGCCCACTCGTCCCACCCTCCGGAAAGGACCCGGAGGTCCCGGAGGCCCCGGTCGTGGAGGAGCTTGGCCAGGTCCAGGCTCGACCGGCAGTCCCCTCCTTCGCAGTAAACGACCACGGTCCGCCCGGAGAGAACGTCCAGGGTGTCGTCCGGGATCCGTGTCGAGTCCGTTTCGTACGGCACGTTCCTGGCGCCCGGGACACGGCCCTCGCGGAACAGGTGTGCCGGCCGGGCGTCGATGAAGATCCCGGTCCCCGCGGCCCAGACGTCCTCGGCTTCCCCCAGACCGATCATCCGGATCCCCGGATAGTCCTCGCGGAGAAAGAACGACTCCCGGAACTCGCCCCGAACGAACCTCTTGATCAGGGGGAAATGGAAGGCGGCCGCGACCAGGACCGAGAGGGCCCCGATGGCCAGCATCTGCCGGACGACGGTCCGGAACTCGCTCCCGCTCATGGGAAAAGACCCTGGTATTTCGTCAAACCCGCCCGGAAGACGCGGACGGCCTCGCGCAGGTCGTGCTCGTTGACGACGTAGGCGAGGCGGGCCTCGTCCGTGCCCAGGCAAGGCGTCGAGTAGAAGCCCGGGGCCGGGGCGATCATGACCGTCCGGCCGTCGAGCGAGAACTCCTCGAGCATCCAGACGGCGAAATGCTCGATATCCTTGACCGGCAGCCGGACGATCACATAGAAGGCCCCCTGGGGCTTGTGGATGACGATGCCGGGGATCTCCTTCAACCCCTGGTAGAGGATCTCCCGCCTCTTGTCGTATTCTTCGCGGATGCCCCGGAAATAGTCCATGGGCATGCTGTAGGCGGCCAGGGCGGCCATCTGCTCGACCGACGGCGGGCAGAGCCGGGCCTGGGCGAACTTCAGGGCGGCCGCATAGAGGTCCTTGTTCCGGGTGACGATCATGCCGATCCGGGCCCCGCAGCAGCTGTACCGCTTGGAGATGCTGTCGACGACGACCGCCCGGTCCCGGATGTCCTCGTACTCCAGGATGCTCTTGTGCTGGAGCCCGTCGTAGACGAACTCCTTGTAGACCTCGTCGCCGATCAGGAAAAGATCGTGTTTCTTGACCAGTCCGACGACCCCCTCGATCTCCTCGGGCGTGTAGACGGTGCCCGTCGGATTGTTGGGCGAGCAGAGGAGGATGGCCCTGGTCCGGGACGTGATCCTGGCCTCGAGGGCCTCGACGGGGGGCAGCCGGAAGCCGTCCTCGACGCTGAGCGGCAGGGGCACGATGCGGACGCCGGCGAAGGAGGCGTAGCCGTTGTAGTTGGTGTAGTAGGGCTCGGGGATGATGATCTCGTCGCCGACGTCGGCGACGACGGAGAAGGTGAAATGGATGGCCTCCGAGCCGCCCAGGGTGATGAGGATGTCGTCGGCGCAGAGCGGGATGCCGTAATGGCCGAAATAGCGGGCGACGGCCTCCCGGAGCTCGAGGAAACCCTGGGCCGGGCCGTAGCTCAGGACCGGCTGGTCCCAGTTGCGGAAGGTGTCGAGGACGGGCTGCGGCGCGGGGATGTCGGGGTCGCCGATGTTCAGGTGGAAGATCTTGATGCCTCTGGCCTTGGCCCGGTCCGCGTAGGGTTTGAGCTTGCGGATGGGCGAGGCCTGGATGTCCCGGGCTCTTTGGGATACGTTCATGGATGAGTCCTCCCTCTATGAGGTCCCGTATGAAGGAGTCTCATTATAGGCGAATCCCGGCCGTGCGCGCAACGGGAATCTCCGGCCTACGGTCCGCCCCGGGCCCGGCTCAGAAGGCGAATCCCGCGACGAGCTTGTAGCTCGAATACTTGAAGGCCAGTCCACTCCAGGCCTCCCACAGGGGTTCCATCCCCTCCCGGACGATGATGCCCGGCCGGCGGCCGACTTCCCGGTCCCCGAAGGAAAAGCCGAGCCCCAGCGTCAGGGACGTGTTCCTGATGGTGAATTCGGCCCCGGTGAGCAGGTGGTAGATGTTCCAGTCGGTGAGGGACAGGTTGGTGTCCGTGCCGGGTTTGCGGGCCGAGTTGTCCGTGGTGAAGCTCAAGTAGGTCTTGAACCTCGGCGTGAGGAGGTATTCGGCGCCGACCCCCATGTTCAGGACGGTGGCCAGCTCGTGGGTCACGTCGGTGGAGATCATCTCCCCGGAGCTCTGGGCCTCGAAGTCCTCGGAGCCGATGACCACGAACTTCGCCGACCCTCCGAACCACTCGGCGCTCGCGTAGAGGCGGACCTCGCCAAGCTTGAAGGTCGTGCCCACGGCCAGGGAAAAGGGCGTCCGGAAGTTCGACCCGAGGCCCTCCCGGTAGTTGGCGGCCAGGAAATCGTCCTTGACCCCGTCTCCGTCTATGTCGACTCCCACGATCGTGGTATTGACCCCTGTGGTGCCGCTCCCGAAGAGCTTGAGGCTCGGGGTGGTCAGGGTCAGGCCCAGGGTCATGCGTTCGAAATCGAAGGCCGCGCCGATCTTCCACAGGATCCGGGTGTTCTGGTAGCGGTATTGCCGCGAGCCGAAGGACAGGGCCACCCGGCCGTCGGGGCCGAGGACTTCGACCAGGGACTGGATGCCCCCGCGGTGGGTGCGGACCGAGATGTACTGGCTGACGCCGATGCCGACATGATCCCGGATCTTGTAGGCCCAGGTCAGCCCGAACCACGGTTCGGTCAATTTTTCCTCCATCCGGAATTCGGAGGCGAAGACCTCGGGACCCGGCACCTCGGGGAGCACGTCCCGCGGCTCCACGGAGGAGACCGCCAGGGCCAGCTTCACGTCCTGGCGGGAGAGGAAGGAGTAGCCCAGCCAATGCTTCCCCAGGCCCTTGAACTTGAACCTCCCGGCGATCAGGGAGGGAGCGGGGCCGAGGTTCGCGGAGTTGATGTTGACCCCGCCCTCGCCGTGCCGGGTCAGGGACACCCGGGGATACTGGAAAACCTTGGCCGCCATCAGGGTTTCGGGGTCGTCGATCAGGCTTAGGCCGCCCGGATTGTAGTATGTCCCGCTGAGGTCGAGAACGCTGCCGATGACGGCCCCCCCGAGCAGGGTGGCCCGCGTCCCGTACTGATAGGTCCAGTAATGAGCGTCCTGGGAGAACCCGGCGCGAACTCCGCCCAGGGTGCCCGCCGCGATGAGCAGGGCGACAAGGCAGGCTCTCCTCGGAATAGGACGCGGGTCGGCCATTTTACGCCCCTTATCTATATGCGAAATGCTTCCCTCGAGTCAAGGCTCCGGGGCCCAACATTCAGGTTGCCAAAAGGGCCGAGTTTCTGCTATTTTACCGGGCGGACCGAGATCCCCGAACGCCATGCTCATCGACAGGAACGCCCGCCTCCGCGAGACCCGAAGCTGGGGGGACTACCACCTTTTCGGGATCGATTCGCCGTCGCTCGGCCGGACGGCGCGCCCCGGCCAGTTCGTCATGATCAAGGCCGCCGAAGGCGCGGTCCCCCTCCTCCGGCGCCCCCTGAGCGTCCACGACGCGGGTCCGGACGGCATCGAGCTGTTCTTCAAGGTCGCCGGCCAAGGCACGGCCATCCTGGCCGGAAAAAGGCCGGGTGACCCTCTGGACGTCGTCGGTCCGCTCGGAAAAGGCTTCACCGTCTCCGACGGCATGAAGGGGAAGCGCGTCTTCTGCGTCGGGGGAGGCCGGGGCATCGCCCCGCTCTTCTTCCTGGCCCGGGAGCTCGCCCGGGCCGGCGCCCGCGTCACCGTCTTCTACGGCGGCCGCACGGCCGCCGACATCCCGCTGAAGGACAAGTTCGAGAAGGCCGGATTCGAGCTCCTGTGCTCGACCGACGACGGCAGCCAAGGTTTCGCCGGCCTGGTGACGGATCTCGTCGGACGGGAGATCGGCCGGGGCAAGCCCGACCTGCTCTGCGCCTGCGGCCCCGACCTCATGATGAAGGCCCTGGCCTCGAAAGCCCGCGAATCCCGGGTGCCCGCCGAATTCTCCCTGGAGTCCGTGATGGGCTGCGGGATCGGGGCCTGCTGGGGATGCGTCCACCGCATCAAAAGCGGCGGCGGCGAAGAGTGGACGAAGATCTGCGAGGACGGCCCGGTCTTCCCCGGGGACCGGATCGCATGGACGGAATGAGGGAGATGATCGACCTGACCGCCGACCTGGGCTTCCTCAAGCTCAAGAACCCCGTCCTGGCCGCCAGCGGCACTTTCGGCTACGGGTTGGAATTCGAGCCCTACTTCGACCTCGCCAAACTCGGCGGCTTCGTGGTCAAAGGGCTCTACTACGGCCCCCGCGAGGGGAACCGCCCGCCGCGGCTGGTCGAGACGACGGGCGGGCTCATCAACGCCATCGGCCTTCAGGGCATCGGGGTCCAGGCCTTTTCGGCAAACATCCTGCCGAAGATCAGGGACCTGGGCACCGCGGTCCTGGTCAACGTCTGCGGGGCGGACGACGACGAATACGTCGCGGTCGTCGAGTTCCTCGACGCCCACGAAGGCATCGCGGCCTACGAGCTCAACATCTCCTGTCCGAACGTCAAGAAGGAGGGCCTGTGCCCGGCCCTGTCCCCGCGGACGACCGCCCACCTCGTCGGCAGGGTCAAGGCCGCTTCGAAACGCCCGGTCATCGTCAAGCTCTCGCCGAACGTCACCGACGTCGTCGAGATCGCCCGGGCCGCCGAGGACGCCGGGGCCGACGGGATCGCCCTCGTCAACACCTTCCTGGCCATGGCCGTCGACCTCGAGACGCGCCGGCCCAAGCTGGCCAACGTCTTCGGGGGGTTGAGCGGCCCGGCCGTCAAGCCCATCGCCCTGCGCATGGTCTACCAGGTCGCTTCTCGGGCCCGGGTCCCGGTCATCGGCATGGGCGGGATCATGACCGGGGCCGACGCCTTGGAATTCCTGGTCGCGGGCGCCTCGGCCGTCGAGGTCGGGACGGCCAATTTCGTCGACCCGGACGCGGCCGTCAGGATCCTCCGGGAGATCGAAGAGTGGTGCGGCGCCCACGGCGTCTCCCGGGTCCGGGACATCGTCGGCACGCTCGAGACCGCGTGAGAGGACTGACATGAACGACACAAGAGCCGGGCGGATCATCATCGCCCTGGATGTCCGGACCAAGGAAGAGGGCCTGGCCCTCGTCGCCGCGCTCGAGGAGGCCCGGGTCTTCAAGGTCGGGCTGGAGCTGTTCACGGCCGAGGGCCCGGCCTTGTTCAAGAAGATCAAGGCCCTGCGCAAGGAGGTCTTCCTCGACCTCAAGCTTCACGACATTCCCAATACCGTGGCCGGCGCGGTCCGGTCGGCCGGCGGCCACGGCGTCCGGATGATGACCATCCACACGTCGGGAGGGCGCGAGATGATGGCCGCGGCGGCCGAGATGGCGAAGCGTGTCTCCCAGGAGACGGGCCGCCCCAAACCCCTCCTCCTGGGCGTCACGGTCCTGACCAGCCTCAAGGGGGGGGACCTCGAAGAGTTCGGCATGAACGGTGACGTCGCCGGCCAGGTCCTCCGTCTGGCCGGCCTGGCCAAGGCCGCGGGCCTGGACGGCGTCGTCTGTTCGCCTCAGGAGATCGAGGTCCTGCGCCGGGAGTTCGGGCGGGACCTGGTCATCGTCACCCCGGGGATCCGGCCCCAATGGGCGGCCGCTCAGGACCAGAAGAGGATCATGACCCCGGCGGAAGCGGTGGACCGGGGGGCGGATTACCTGGTCATCGGGCGGCCGATCACGGGCGCGCCCTCACCGCGGGAGGCTTTCCTCCGGGTCCTCGAAGAGCTCCCCTTGTGAATAGCCCGGGTCAAAGCCCCGAATAGCGGACCGCGAAAATGGCGCCCAGGATCAGCCCGAAGACCACATAGAGCCCGATGGCCACCAGGATGCTGACCCCCAAATAAGGCATGATTTTTTCCTTGGGCGTGTCCATCATGGGCGTTTCGAACCCGAGATAAAGGACGTAGAGCCCGTACAAACTGGCCAGGATGCCCAGGATCCAGAGGGCGGGGATGATGTAGAAGATGCCCGCCACCCAGCCCGGCGTCATGCTGTAGACGGCCAGCTTGAGGGCGCTGATCATGTTCTGGGGGGACGCGAAATTCGGGGCCAGGGCGTTGATGATCAGCGCGAAGAGGTAAACCGTGGCCAGCGAGAACAAGTAGGTGAAAACGGCGTTGCCGAGGGCCCGCCCGACGGACCACTTGTAGAATCCGACGAAGGGCATCCGCTGCCCGATCAGGATGTTGCCCAGGAACTGGGCGACGGCCGGGATCGCGGCCAGGATCATGGCGTACGACTTGAAGAGGTCCGCCGCCGTCGCGGATTCGCCTTTGATCTTGACCCATTCGTCCTTGGGTTTGAAAAGGATCGCCTGGACCCTCTGAACCATATCCATGGAAGCCTCCTTTATGGGAACTGGCATCACTATAAGAATAAAGAGGGAAGGTGTCAATGCGCCCGGCGGCCGCCGAAAGCTCCGGGGAAAGAGGAAAGGGAAGGCGCGGGTCGGACTCGAACCGACGAATAAAGGTTTTGCAGACCTCTCCCTTAGCCTCTTGGGTACCGCGCCCTGATCGTCATGTGTTCCGAAAGAGCGAGAATGGAGCGGGCGATGGGACTTGAACCCACGACCTTCTGCATGGCAAGCAGACGTTCTACCACTGAACTACACCCGCTCGCTCGT
>JAWOHF010000235.1:0-8314 GCA_046496285.1 Candidatus Aminicenantota bacterium | reverse complement strand
GCCCCACCTGCCGCAAAGGTTCCGGGATTTCATCGCCATGCCCAAGCCCAATCTCTACCAGGCCCTGCATACGACCGTCATCACCGAGGGCCAGAAGACCTTCGAGATCCAGATCCGCACCCGGGAAATGAACGACTTGGCCGAGAACGGCATCGCCGCGCACTGGCGCTACAAAGAGGGCGAGCCCCCGGGCCCGATGCAGGAGGACCGCCGCCTGCACTGGCTCCGGGAGATGGCCGCCCTCTACAAGGAGCAGAAGAACCCCCAGGAATTCCTGCGGAGCCTCAAAACGAACCTCATCCCCGAAGAGGTCTTCGTCTTCACGCCCAAAGGCAGCGTCATCAACCTCCCGCCCGGGGCCACGGCCCTCGATTTCGCCTTCAAGATCCACTCGGAGATCGGGCTGCGGGCCACGGGGGCCCGGATCAACGGCTCCCCCGCGGCCCTCAAGACCGTCCTCAAGAGCGGCGATATCGTGGAGATCATGACGGCCAAGGACCGGTCGCCGACCAGGGGCCTGTTGAGCGCCGCCACGACCTCCGGAGCCCGGCAGCAGATCAAGAGATGGCTCAATCTCAGGAACAGGACGACCAGCGCGGCCCTGGGCCGCCGGCTTTGGGAGAAGGAGCTCCACAACTACGTCATTCCCGCCGATCTGAGGAAAGAGGATCATCTCGTCCCCCGGCTGGCCGCGGTCCTCGGGACCCCGATCGGGGACATGGAGAACTTTTACCGGCAGGTCGGGCTGGGCAAGATCGTCGTCGACAGGCAGCTCGTCACGACCGTCTTTCCGTCCGACCGCATCGCCCCCCGCAAGGAATCGCTGATCGGGAAGGCGGCCGCGAGGATCATCCCCCGGCCGGGCGCCGGCCTCCGGATCCGCGACCTCGAAGGGCAGATGATCTGCCTGGCCAAATGCTGTTGGCCCATCAAAGGGGAGCCCGTTGTCGGCTACATCACCGCCGGACAGGGCATGACCGTCCATTCCCTGCGCTGCGCGCTGGTGACCAAAGAGATCCTGGACGGCCAGCGGCTGGTCGACGTTTCCTGGGACCCGGCGCTCGAGGGCTCATTCAAGGCTCGGCTCCTGATCAAGTCCGAGGATTCCCCGGGCGTTCTGGCCAAGGTCGCCGCCGCCGTGGCCAATCTCGAGGGCAACATCTCCAAGGCGGAGGCCTCAACGATCGCCGAAGGGAAAGCCCGCATCAAGCTGGAGCTGCGGATCCGGGACATCAAGCATCTCGAGGACATCTCGAGGCGGATCTCCTCGTTCAAAGAGGTCTTTTCGGTGGACCGGGTTTAGCCTGATCTATTCATAAGAATGCCGATGTGTCACCTAACTCATGCGATATCCGCAAGATCTCCAGTTTGCCGACTTTTCATAGGATTCCCGGAAGCTGGTCCCGGAAAGACCGGCCGGCGGGGGGTCGACGGAAACGGGTCAGCGGGCCTTGGCCACTTTGCCGGACCGCAGGCATCTCGTGCACACCCAGATCTGGCGGACACCGCTTGCGGTCTGGGCTTTGACGTGCTGGAGGTTCGGCTTCCATTTCTTGGGGGACGCCTTGTGGGAATGGCTGATGCTATGCCCGAAAATGGGGCCTTTCTGGCAAATCTCGCATACTTTCGGCATTTTCGTTTCTCTCTTGATGATCTGAGCGCAATTTATACCACAAAATCCCGGCAGAGGCAAATTCGTCCGCTCCGCCCGGCGCGCCCTCCCCGCCTTGACGCCCGGGCCGGAATAAAGTACCTTGAGGCCTTGGCCCCCGATGAGAAACAGGCCTCTCCCCATCATGGTCTTGAGCCTGGCCGCCCTCGTTCTGTCGGGCCGCTGTCACCGCGGCCCGTCGACCGCCGGAGCCGGCCCTGGGCGCCCGCCCGCCGCCCCGGCCGACCGGAGCGTTGAGGGAGGACAGGGCGAGGCCGTCCCCCCGCCGCTCGCTCCCGGCCGATTCGTCGAGATCGTCGTGCTCGACTTCCAGGACAAGGCCCCGTGGCCCGATTTTCTGACCGGCATTGAGACCGCCGGCTATTTTGTCCATGAGCTGGCGGCTGTCTTCAAAGGCCGGGTTTCCCGATGGACCGAGGGCGACGGCGACGTTGCCGGACGGGACCGCGCCGTGGTCCTGAAGGGATCGGCGGCCCTCACCAGGCAGATGCGCAAAGCCCTTCGCCGGCGCGGCCCGCCGATAGACGGGCCTTTCAGGCTCGCCGGCGGAGATCTTCTCGAACAGTCCGTATACACGCTGACCCTTTCCGTGACCGCGGCCGCGGCCGGAGAGGTCCTTCTCGAGAGGGAATTCAAAGAAACACGGGTCTATGAGGACCTCGAAAAACCGCCCGATTTCGCCCTCTACGAGCTCTTGGACCGGGTCAAGGCGGAGCTTTTCCCGGCTCTTTTTGGCGGCCCTCTCCGTGGGCCCTGAAAACCTTCATTTTCCCCTAAAAAAAGACTTGTAAAGGGACCGTCGAAGTGCTATCCTGACCAGGCCTTTCCCGGACCAACCACAAGCGGGGGAGGGTTTTTCCACAGATGTGGAAATATCTGTGGAAAAAAAGACGGAACCCATGGAACCTGAAGAAAAACAAAACGTTTGGATTCGAATTCTCAAGGCCATCGAGGGCAAGGTCGATCCCAAAAGCTTCGAGACCTGGTTCGAGCCGACCGGCTTCATCGGCCAGGAGCAGGATTGCCTCTACATCAAGGTCCCGAATTCCTATTTCCGGGACTGGCTTTCCTTCCATTATTCGAACCTCATCGCCGAGTGCTCCCAAGCCCTCTTCGGAAGATCTTTCGACATCCGTTACATCTACGACGACACGCCGTCGTCCTTCATGAGGAGGTCCCCGGACCAGAGAAAAACAAAGCAGAGCCCGGCGATCAATCCGAACCTCAATCCGAACTACACGTTCGAGAACTTCGTCGTCGGGAGCTGCAACCAGTTCGCCCACGCGGCGGCCACGGCCGTGGCCAACAACCCCGCCAAGTCCTATAACCCTCTCTACATCTATGGCGGCGCCGGCCTCGGCAAGACCCATCTCATGAACGCCATCGGTCACTTCGCCATCCAGCAGAGCGCCCGCAACAAGATCCTCTACGTGACGACCGAGAAGTTCATGAACGACCTCGTCAACCACCTCCAATACGGGAAGGTCCTCGAATTCCGGGAAAAGTACCGGAGCGTCGACCTGCTGCTCATGGACGACATCCATTATCTGTCCGGCCGCGAGCGGACCAAGGAGGAATTTTTCCACACCTTCAACCATCTTTACGACAGCCAGAAACAGATCGTCATCTCCAGCGACTGCCCGCCCAAGGAGATCCCCCACCTCGAGGACCGCTTCCGGTCCCGCTTCGAGTGGGGTCTGATCGCCGACCTGAAGCCCCCCGACATCGAGACCCGCATCGCCATCCTCAAGAAAAAAGCCGACCTCGAGGCCGTCAGCCTGCCGGAAACCGTCGCCTTGTACATCGCCGATAAGGTCCAATCCAACATCAGGGAGCTCGAAGGCTACCTCCGGCGGGTCATCGCCTTCGCTTCGCTCAAGGGTGAAAAGATCGACCTCGACCTGACCAAGGAGGCTCTCAAAAGCCTTCTCGATACCTCGGCGACCATCGTCACTGTGGAAAAGATACAGAAGCTCGTCTGTCACAAGTTCAAGATCAAGCCTTCGCAGCTCAAATCCAGGAACAACTCCCCAAAGATCGCCTTTCCCCGTCAGATCGCCATGTATCTTGCCAAGGAGCTGACCCGCTCTTCTCTTCCTGAGATCGGCAAGAAATTCGGTGGAAAACACCACACCACCGTGATCCACAGCATCCGGAAGATCGACAAGCTCCGGACCGAAGATCCCGAATTCAACAAAGAAATCAACAGCCTCTTGGCCTTCATCCAATGAGAGGAATCAAGAGCTTCCGCGGTTTTGTCACTTTTCCAGAGGACATTATTATTTACATTCTTGATTTATCCTGTATTTATGAAATAAATATAAAGAATAAGAAGAAGACCGGATAGAAAGGCGGCGTCATGAAATTCTCGCTTCTCAGGGAAAACCTACTGGAAGAATTGCAGCTTCTCCAGGGGATCGTCGAAAAACGGAATACGATGCCCATCCTGGCCAACATCCTGATGAACGTTTCCGATTCGGATATCGAGCTTACGGGAACGGACCTCGAGGTCGGGCTGAGGACGCGGGTCGGAGCGACCATCGAGGAACCGGGGGCCATCACGGTCAACGGGAAGAAGTTCTTCGAGATCGTCAAGTCCCTGCCCGAAGGCCAGGAGGTCCGGGTCGAGAAAAAGGACGAGTCCATCGAGATCCGGGCCGGGGAGAGCGAATTCCGGATCCTGGGCTTGCCCAAGGAGGATTATCCTCAGGTCCCGGACCCCAAGTTCGAAAAGAACATCCGCCTGGCCCTCAAGGACCTCAAGGCCATGATCGACCGCGTGTACTACGCGATCACTCAGGAGCAGAGATACTATCTCAACGGGGCCCTTCTGTCGCTGAAAGAAAGGCAGATCGAACTGGTCAGCACGGACGGCCACCGGCTGTCCTACACGAAGAAGACCGAGGACGGGCTGAAGCCGGAGCGGGAGATCAGCGTCATTGTGGCCAAGAAGACGCTGAGCGAGCTCCGGAAGTTCGACGATGAGGACGTCGAGTTCGACATGGACGATAACAACCTCTTTTTCCGGGTGGGAGCCAGGACCCTGATCTCCCGGATCATCGAGAGCAAGTTCCCCAACTACCAGGCCGTCATCCCGAAGGACAATCCCGGGCGTCTGTCCATCGGACGAAGCGACCTGGCCGACGCCGTCCGCCGGGTCTCCCTCCTTTCCTCCGAGAGGTCGAAAGGCATCAAGTTCACCATCGAAAAGAACCAGATGAAGCTCTTTTCGTCGAATCCGGAGATCGGCGAGGCCCGCGACCGGCTCGAGGTCGCCTACAAGGGGCAGGACCTCGAGGTCGGCTTCAATTCCCAGTATCTCCTGGATTTCCTGACAGCGATCGACTCCGAAAAGGTCGTTTTCGAGATCAAGGACGAGAACAGCGCGGTCCTTCTCAAGCCCGAGCCGGAAGACGGGCTCACCAATCTTTACGTTCTGATGCCGATGAAGATCTGAGGGCCTTCTCGGCCAGGATCTTCTCGAGGAACTCGGCGACGGCGGAAACGGCCGCGGAGGCCTCCGGGGAAAGGCCCCGGCCCGGCTCGAGCGACGCCGGCTCGATCCCCAGTATCCTGACGCGGCTCCCGATCGTCTTTTCGATGTAGGAGACGAGCCGCCCGAGCGGGATGCGATGGGTGCTCAGGTCGTCGTCGGCGATCCGCCGGGGGTCGATGAGCGAGATCGTTCCCGGCGGCTCTTCCCCGGGCGCCGCGTCAAGGACCAGGACCAGGTCGGGAGCGAAGGCCCGGACGGCGCCGGTGAAATTCTCCGGGGCCTCCTCCGCAGCCAGGACCAGGGTTCGGGCCCCCGAGCCCGCCGGCCGGGCCAGGAGTTCGCGGGCGATCATCACCCCGACCGCGTCGTCGCCCCGGGAAGCGTTCCCGATGCCCAGGACGGCGACCCGGGACGATCTCCCGATCTCGCGGGCCAATGTCTTGCGCCACGATCCCATGGCCCGATGATAGGCTTTTCCGCGCGGACGCGCAACCCGGCCCGGAAGGGGCGGGGGCTATGCTGAAGAACCTTAGGCTTTAGGGCTTTCGCCGGCCGGAGCGGGCGCGGGAGCCTTGGGCTTGATGACGGCCCGGACGTAGACCCAGTCCTTCTTCATCTTGTGCCGGCTGTCGTCGGCGATCTCGTAGAGGCTGTCGATTCTCATGGCCTTGGGGGTCGTCGGGCAGGAGTCCACGCACTGGGCGCAGTGGATGCAGCGGTCGTTGTGGATGACCATGCGGAAGCGCTTTTCGGCCTCGTTGACGGCCGTGATCTCGATGGCCTCGGCCGGGCAATCCCGCTCGCAAGCCCGGCAGGCGATGCACATGTCGGGGTCGAGGTACGGGGTGCCCCGGAACCCCTCGGGGACCGCGAGCTTCTTGAACGGGTAATCGACGGTGTTCGGTTTCTTGAAGAGACTGCGGAGGAGCTCGGGGAGGAAGACGGCGATTCTCATGACAGCAACCCCTTCAGAAGAATGATGATCAGGAGCTGGAGGACGGCCAGCGGCGCCAGATACTTCCAGGCCAGGGTCACGACCTGATCGATCCGGATGCGCGAAGTCAGGGCCCGGATGAGGGACAGCAGGAAGATGACGAACAAGGTCTTGACGACGAGGTGCGCGAATCCGACCAAGGCCCCGCCGGGGAACCCGCCCAGGAACACGGCCGCCAGAAGGCCGCTCGAAACGACCATCTCGATATCGAACATCAGGCGGAACAGAGCCAGTTTCTTGCCCGAGAATTCGGTGAAGGTGCCGCCGACGATCTCTGTCTCTGCGTGGGGGATGTCGAAGGGACAGCGTTCGAGCTTGGCCTGGACGGCGACGACGGCGATCGCGAAGGCCAGCAGGTTCGGCAGAATGAGCAGGGGCTTGGCCTGGTAGAAGGCGGCGATCTCGGCCAGGCGCCAGGAGCCGGCCAGGATAGCCGGACTGAGGACGGCCAGGAACAGGGGCACTTCGTATCCGAAGAGCATGGTCAAGACCCGCGCCCCGCCGATCGAGGAGAAGTAGTTGGTCGAGGACCAGGCGGCCAGGAAGATGATGAGCGTCGGGAGGCTGAGGAGGTAGAGGAGGACGATGAGGTCGCCCTGGAAAGAGGTGAAGCTGGGCACCGCAAGGTCGAAGTTCCAGACCGGAAGCAACAGGCCGGCCGTGGAGACGACGGCCAGGCCGAAGGCCGGGAGGACCTTGAAGAGCCCTTTGTCGGCGGCTTCGGGGACGATGTCCTCCTTGGCCAGGAGCTTGATGAAGTCGGCGATCGGCTGCAGGAGGCCGAAGCTCCCGGTGTGGGTCGGGCCCATCCGGTTCTGGAGCCTGGCGAAGACCTTCCTGTCGAACCACTCGCAGAAGGTCGAGTAGACGAACAGGAAAAGGAGACCCGGGTAGACGAAGAGATAGAGCAGTGTTCTCAGAACGGCCATACGGCATTCCTTTTCTGGGGGGCTTTTTGATGCCGCTCGAGGGCCTGCCGGCGCAGGTCGCCGAGTCGGACGATCCTCTCCTCGCCGCTGCGGGCGCTGGTCAGGACGACGGCCCGCTCGGCGCAGCAGATGCAAGGGTCGATGGCGGCGAAGATCAGGGGGATGTCGGCGATGAACCCTTTCCTCAGCATCTCCACCGTGGCCAGGTAGTTGCCCAGCGTCGGGGCCCGGACTTTGAGACGCTCGGGCTTGTCCGTTCCGTTGGACTTGATGTAGTGGATGTTCTCGCCCCGGGGCGCCTCGTAGCGGCTGACGACCTCGCCGGGCTTGGCTTTGCGGGGGGCCTTGGCGGCGATGGGGCCCTCCGGGAGTTTTTGGATCATCTGCTCGATGAGCTTGTAGGACTCGAGGAGCTCCTTGACCCGGACGACGACCCGGCCGAGGACGTCGCAGGTGTCGGCCGTGGGCACGTCGAACTCGAGTTCGCCGTAGACCGCGTAAGGGTCTTCCTTGCGGACGTCCCGGGCCCAGCCCGAGGCCCGGGCTGTCGGTCCGACGGCGCAGAGGGCGACGGCCTTCTCCAGGGGCAGGACGCCGACCCCGGCGATGCGGGCCACAAAGCTCGGCTCGGTGGCCCCGATCCTGAAGTAGTACTCGCTGCGCTCCCGCAGGATCTTGACGCCCTCCAGGACCCTGGTCTTCATGGAGTCGTCCAGGTCCCGGCGCACGCCCCCGATCGCGTTGATGGCGTAGTGGACACGGTTTCCGGTGATGAGCTCGAGGAGGTCCATGACGACCTCCCGGTCGCGCCAGGTGTACATGAAGAACGAATCGAAACCGGCTTCGTGGCCGGCGACGCCCAGCCAGAGGAGGTGGCTGTGGACGCGCTCGAGCTCGGAGACGAGGTAGCGGATGTACATCCCTCGCTTGGGCGGCTCGATCTCCATGAGCTTTTCGACGCCCTGCGCGTAGCAGGTCGAATGGGAGTGGGAGCAGATGCCGCAGATGCGCTCGGTGAGATAGAGGTTCTGGGTCCAGTTCTTCTCCTCGGCCACCTTCTCCACGCCGCGGTGGTTGTACCCGAGGCGGATGTCGGCGTCGACGATGACCTCGCCTTCGACGGTCATCCGCAGACTGATGGGCTCCTTGAGGGCCGGATGCTGGGGACCGATGGGGCCTGACGATACCCGCAATCACCGGTATGGATATGAATAATACGGTTA
>JAWOHF010000180.1:0-14471 GCA_046496285.1 Candidatus Aminicenantota bacterium | reverse complement strand
TTGAACTGCCCGAAATGCCATGCCGACATCACGGAGGATTCCCATTTCTGCAGCAAGTGCGGGACTTCACTGCGGGGGGAACCCGGACCTGCTTCTCAAACGCGGACGATCTTGGGACCCTCGATCGGCCTGGAAGAGGGGCGTTGGATCGCGGGCAAGTACAAGATCCTCGGGGAGATCGGCCGCGGCGGAATGGGGATCGTTTACAAGGCCGAGGACACCAAGCTAAGGCGGACGGTGGCTCTCAAGTTCCTGCCGCCGGAACTCACCTCTGTCCCCGAGATCGAGGACCGGTTCATGCGGGAGGCCCAGGCGGCCGCGTCCCTGGATCATCCCCACATCTGCACCGTCTACGAATTCGGCAAGCACGAGGAGAGAGCGTTCATCTCCATGGCCTTCATCGAGGGCCGGAGCCTGCGGAAGAGGATCGACGCGGGCCCGCTCGGGATCGATGAGGCCCTCCGGATCGCGTCGCAAGTGGCCGAAGGGCTGAAAGAGGCCCACGAGAAAGGCATCATCCACCGGGACGTCAAGAGCGCCAACATCATGCTGACGGCCAAAGGCCAGGCCAAGGTCATGGACTTCGGCCTGGCCCGAACGGCCGAGCGGACCCTGCTGACCAAAGAGGGGACCACCATGGGCACCGTGGCCTACATGTCCCCCGAACAGGCGCGCGGCGACGAGGTCGACGCCCGGACCGATATCTGGTCGCTCGGGATCGTCCTCACCGAGATGCTGACCGGCCGGCTGCCTTTCAGGAGCCATCACGACCAAGCCGTTGTCCACGCCATCCTCCATGAGGGGCCTGAACCGTTGAGAAAGAGCAATCCCGAGGTGCCGGTCGCGCTGGAACGGACCGTTCAAAAAATGCTGGCCAAAGATCCGGCCGACCGTTACGCCGACATGGCCGGTTTTATAGAGGACATTACGAGAATTCAGCGGGGACAGGAGCCCCGAGGCAGGGTCTCGGAAATCCTCCGGACGCTCATGTCAAGGCCCGTGTTCTTGATCCCGGCCGTTCTCGTAATTGTGGGGACGCTTGCGGCGGGCTACCTGGCTTTGAAGTACGGCAAGAAGACCGAAACCGCATCCTCCGTCCCGTCATCTCTTCCCTCTCTGGCCGTGATCAGCTTCGAGAACAAATCCGGGGACAAGAATTTGGACAATTGGCGGGACGCTTTGCCGGAGCTCCTGACCACCGACCTTTCCCAGTCGAAATTCCTGCGGGTCCTGCGGCCGGACCAACTCTACGGCATCTATAAAAAACTGGGTCTGATGGAGGCCGCGCGATATACGGATCAGGACCTGAGGGATATCGCCGGCAGCGGAGGTGTCGATCACATCGTCAAAGGCAGCTATATCAAGGCCGGCGAACATCTTGTCATCACCGCCATGCTCATCCATGCCCGAAGCGGGGAAACCATCGCTTCCCTGTCACTCGATGCGGAGGGAGAAAAGGAGATTTTCTCCACGGTCGACGAGCTGACGAGAGAGATCAAGGTCCGGCTCCATATCACCCCGGCCCAGCTGGCCGGCGACATCGACAGGGAAGTGGAGTATATTTCCACAAGATCGTTCGAAGCCCTGACCCATTACATGAAGGGACGGCACCATCATTACGAGGGGAATTTCCGGGAGAGCATCCGGTCCATGGAAAGAGCCCTGTCCTTCGATCCCAACTTCGCCATGGCCTACCGTTCCATGACCTGGAGCTATTACCACCTGGGCCTGGTGAGCGAGCAGATGCGGAGCCTGAAAAAGGCCATGGAACTCAGCGAGAACCTGCCCGTCCTCGAACGCCATGTCATCGAGGCCGATTATTACCGGTTCAACAGAGAGCCCGGCGAAACCCATGACCGGGCCCTGGAAAGCGTCGAAAAAGCCCTGCAGATCTATCCCGACAACCCCCTCGCGAACAGCAAGCTGATCGAATTATGCGCGGCCGTGGAGGATTGGGACCGGGCCCTTGACCGTTTTGGATTCATCAAGGAAAAGCGCATATCATCCCATTTCGATTATCACTATATCGCCCTCTTTTTCTGCGCTAAAGGATCGATCGACGCCGCCATCGAAAGCCTCCGTTACTATATCGACCACATCGAAGAGAGCTTCGTCATCCGATGGACCCTGGCGCTGGTGTACGCCATTCCTCGCCAATTCGATCTGGCCCTGTCGGAGATCGACCGGGCCTCCTCGACCGCTCCCACGATGTATTGGATATCGACGACCAAGGCGGCCATCCATCTTTTCAGGGGAGAATTCCCGGAAGTCGAACGGATCCACCGCGAGCTGATGGAGCATGAAGATCGATATGCTCAGCTGGACGGGAGAAAGATAGCTGGCTTGCTCGCTTTATTGCAGGGAAGGTTGACGGAGGCCGAAGCCCATTTCAAGGAGGGAAAAGCGGCGGCCGAAAAGCTGGGCATCCAATGGGAGGAATCGCGGTTCGTTTCTCTGCTGGGTTATGTCCATTTCATCAAAGGCCACTATGCAGAAGCCTTGGTTGAATTTGACGACGAAATACGGATCTACGGGGGATCCGACTTGGAGGAACGAATGATCAGGGCCCGGTATATGAAGGCCCTCACGCTGCTGGGACATAATGCCGGCCAAGAATTGCAGGAAGCCGAAGCCGACCTCCTGAAATGGGCCGGGTTCGCTCTCAATGATAAGCTCGAGAGATATCACCTGAATTATCTGGGGAGAAAAGAGCTCGGCCGTCATCATGTCCCGGACGCCATCGCCCAATTCGACCGGGCCCTCGCGTTGTTGCCCCACGAACGGCCGCCCTGGGAGAGGATCGATGACATCCCCCAGGTTCTTTTTATCGAACCCCTGGCCCGGGCTTACCTGGAAGCCGGAGATCTGGGGAAAGCCCAAACAGAGTACGAAAAGATCAGCCGCATGACCTGGGGGCGCCTTTATTACGGCGACCTCTACGCCCTTTCGTTCTACCGTCTGGGGGAGATATACCGGCAAAAAGGCTGGGAAGGCAAAGCCATCGAATCCTATCAAAAGTTCATCGACCTTTGGAAAGACTGCGATCCCGTATTTCGGCCCTTGGTCGAGGATGCCCGTACGAGGATCCAAGAAGTCAAGGGCGATCCTGCCTAAGGCTCGAGAACAGGCCGAACGGGTAAGAGCGACCGGCTTGGCTTTGCCCCGCGCTTTTGATAAAAAAGGGGCGATGAGGAGGAGCCCATGACCATGACCACGACGCTCCTGACGCTCGCGGGGACGGCCTGGCTGACGCTGTCGCTCGCGGCCTGCGCTCCGTCGGCGGAGCCCCCGGCGGGCCCGCCGGACGACGCCGATCCGCTGATCAGCGGCATCGGCCTGACCCACCTGACGGTTTACGATCAGCGGCCGGCTCCCGACGGGCTCCATTCGGGCACGGCTCACGTTCACGCCGTGACCGACGAGGGGTATTACGTGGTCAGCGGCGCGGGGCAGGTCGAGCTCCACGACCTCGAGCACGGCTTCCGGACGGTCGAGATGGTCCCCGGCACGTACCTCCAGTTCCCGCCCGGGGTCATCCACCGGCTGGTCAACACGGACCGCCTGGTCATCCTGGTCGTGATGGGCAACGCCGGATTGGCCGAGCGGGGCGACGCCCGCATCTATTTCGGCCGGACCGTGGACGAGGACCCGAAGGAGTTCACCCGCCTCGTCGGCCTGCCCAAAGAGAAAGGCCTGGAAGGGGCCCTCGAACGCAGAGACGCGTCCGTGCGGGCCTATATGGGTCTGCTCGAGCTCTGGAGAAAGGACCGGGCGGCCTACCGCGCCGAGCTCGAACGGTTCCTCGACGTCCACATGAAGGCCGCTGCCGGGCGGCGGGAGGAGTTCGGGAAGGCCGTCGAGAGCGGGCCCGGGGCCTGGAACGGGCTCTTCCGGGAGAGAGTGGCGGCCCTGCCGGCCCGAAAGGGAGGGGCGGGGCCGCTCATCCATGTCCCTCCGGACGGGACGACGCTGGGCATGTGCGGCGTCCTGCGTCCGGTCGCCGGTTTGACGCCCGTGGACCGGCTGAAAGCGCCGGGGCCCGGGAAATAGAGGCGGACGATAATGGACCCGAACGGGCCCGGCAGCGAGCTGCGCCGCGGCCTGCCCATGGTCCAGGCCCGGGACCCCGAGGCCCTGCAGAAAGAGCGCGCCTATCTCCGGGAGGTCGATTCCCGGCCCATGCCTTGGCAGCGCTGGCGGGGCTACTGGGCGGTCTCGGGGCCAGGCTGGGTCCAGAGCGCCCTGACGCTCGGCGCCGGTTCGGCGGGATCGTCCATCTTCGCCGGAGCGGTGTTCGGGTACAAGCTCCTCTGGGTCCAGCCCGTGGCCATGTTCCTCGGCGTGATCGTCTTTTCGGCCATCGGGCATCAGGCTTTGTCGACCCAGGCCCGGCCCTACGACGTGTTCCGGAAGAAGCTCCACCCGGCCCTGGCCGTGGCCTGGGGAGCGGCCGTTTTTCTGGCCTCGGTCGTCTGGCAGTTCCCCCAGTACGCCTTGGGCGTGAGCGTCGTCCGGGACCTCTTCGACGTCGCCGGGGTGGCCGTCCCGAGGGCCCCGATCGCCCTGGCCCTGCTCTTGGCCGGGACGGCGCTGTGCTGGAGCTACGGCCGGGGGAGTCGACGGGCCATCCGGCGCTTCGAGCGCGTCCTGAAATACCTGCTCCTGGTCATGGTCGGGTCCTTCCTGCTGGTCGTCATCAGGACCGGCGTCGACTTCGGGGAGCTCGTCCGGGGCTTCACCGGCTTCCATATTCCGCGCGACAGGGAGGGGCTGACCATCGTTCTGGGCGCGCTGGGGGCCGCCGTGGGCGTCAACATGACCTTCCTCTACCCGTACATGCTCCTGGCCCGGGGCTGGGGAAGAGAGCATCGGGGCCTCAAGAACTTCGACCTGGCGGTCTCGATGTTCCTGCCGTTCGTCCTGGCCACCAGCCTGGTGACCATCGCCTGCGCCAACACGCTCCACGCGCAGGGCATCCGTGTCGCCGGGGCCATCGACGCCGCCCATGCCCTGGAGCCGTTGGTCGGGCTGGCCGCCGGACGGGTCATCTTTTCGCTCGGCGTTCTGAGCATGTGCTTCACGACGTTGACCATCGAAATGATCATCTGCGGCTTCGTTCTCAGCGAGATGCTGGGCTTCGAGCCGCGGGGCTGGGCCTATCGGGGCGCGACCATGGTCGCCAACGTCGGCATCCTGGGGGCTTTCTACCCCATGCCCCTCTGGCTTCCCGTCCTGACCTCGTCGTTCACGCTCATCGTTCTGCCGCTGGCCTACGTGGGCTTTTTCATCCTCCAGAACAAGCGCGACTATCTCGGGGGCGAGGTCAACAAGGGAACGAAGGGAGCCGTCTGGAACGCGCTGCTCCTGCTGGCCATCCTCATCGCCGTCGCCGGCGCCGTCGCCAAGCTCCTGTCCCTATAGGGGAGGATCTGCCGTCGCGGGCCCGGGCTTCACATGACTGCCCGCGGTTCTTGACATGATCGAGGGGAATCCCACAGAATAGGCGTGCTGCGTGTTGGTCACTCCATTCAAGGAAGGGGAACGCCCATGAGCCGTAAGACATCGGCCGGCCTCAGCCGCCGGGATTTCCTGAAGGCCGCCGCGGTCTCGGCCGCGGCCCCGGCCATTGTCCCGTCCTCGGTCTTCGCCCGCCCGGCGCCGAGCGACACCCTGCTCCTCGGCTGCATCGGCACCGGCCGCCAGGGCCAGGGAGACATGCAGGAGCTCATCTACCGCGGCTTGGAGGCCGGGGCCCGGGTGGCCGCCGTCTGCGATGTCGATTCCCACCGCCGCGAGGACGCCCAGTGGCTGGCCGAGAAGATCTACGCCATCGAACTGGGCAAGGACGCCCCCCGGGGCGTCGCCGCCTATCACGACTTCCGGGCCCTGCTGGCCCGCAAGGACCTCGACGGCGTCCTCATCGTGACCCCGGACCATTGGCACGGGGTCATGGGCGTCGCCGCCGCCGAAGCGGGCAAGGACATCTACCTGGAAAAACCCCTGACCTACTCGGTCGCCGAAGGGCGCCGGCTCGTGGACGCCGTCCGCAAGAACAAAAGGGTCCTCCAGGTCGGCTCTCAGCAGCGGTCCTCGATCTATTTCCTCATGGCCTGCGAGCTCGTCCGCAACCGCCGCATCGGCACCCTGCGGTCGATGCGCGTCTGGCTTCCCGAGGACCAGGGCGCGGGCGACCCCAGGCCCACTCCCGTGCCGAAGAACCTCGATTACGACTTCTGGCAGGGCCCGGCCGCGCAGGCCCCCTTCTGCGAGGACCGCGTCCACCCGCAGACGAGCTACGAGAGGCCCGGCTGGCTCCAGATCGAGCCGTACTGCCTGGGCATGATCACCGGCTGGGGTTCCCACATGATGGATATCGCCCAGTGGGCCAACGGCACCGAGGACACCGGGCCCGTCTCCTTCGAAGCCCAGGCCGAGTTCCCCGACCGCGGCCTGTTCGACGTTCACACCAAGTTCCGGGCCGAGGCCCATTACGCCAACGGCGTCCGCATGATCATGGAGACCGGAAATCCGGCCGGCGTCCGGTTCGAGGGCGACGGCGGCTGGATCTTCGTCCAGAGAGGCAAGATCGAGGCTTCGGACCCGGAGATCCTGAAGCAGAAGCCGGGGCAAGGCGAGATCAAGCTCTATCAGAGCGGCAACCACATGAAGAACTTCCTGGAGTGCATGCGCAGCCGCAAGGACCCGGCGGCGCCGGTCGAAGCGGGCCATCGTTCGAACACGGTCTGCATCGTGACCCACATCGCCATGAAGCTCAAGCGCAAGCTCGCCTGGGACCCCGCCGCCGAGCGGTTCACCGGCGACGACGAGGCCAACCGTTCCCTGGACTATCCCCACCGGTCCCCGTGGACGATCTGAAGGCGAGGGGGAGCGCGGGCGCATGAAGAAGCCTGTCGCCGTTCTCTTCCTTGCGGCCGCCCTGGCCGTCCTGCCCGCGTGCTCCAAGGCCCCGGCCTCCGTGACCCTCGACCGCGATGACGCCGCCGGGACCCTGACCGTCCGCATCGGCGGCCGAGAGGCCCTGGTCTACCAATTCAGAGAGGGTCTCGATCTCGTCCATTACTGGCCGCTGCGGAGCCCCTCGGGCCGGGACATGCTTGTCCAGCAGACCGAGCCCTATCCCCATCACCGCGCCTTCTGGTTCGCGGACACGGTGCGGCTCGAAGGCCACAGGGAAGCCAGCTTCTACAACGCCCTCTACAGCGGGGTCGAAGGCGCGAACGGGGCCTACGCCCCGCCCTTCCGCGACCGCATCCGTCACCTCGACTTCGTCCGGCTCGAAACCTCGGGCGTCCGGGCGGCGATCGAGTCGGCGCTCGTCTGGGAGATGGACGGCTCCCGGCCGGTGCTCGACGAACGGCGGCGGCTGGCCGTCCACAGCCTGGGAGGCGGGGAGTACCTTTTAGACATTGAATGGACCCTCACGGCGGCCCACGGCGACGTCCATTTCACAAGCGACGACGTCCACTACGCCTGGCCCTACCTTCGGCTCGCCCCGGCCTTCAGCGGGGAGAACGGCGGGCGCATCGTCTCGGACGGCGGGGCCGCGGGCCAGGAAGCCACGAACATGGGGCCCGCCCTGTGGATCGACTATTCCAACACCGTCGACGGGATCACGGAAGGCGTCGCGGTGTTCCAGAGGCCCGACGGCCGGGAGCGCCGCTGGCTGACCCGCGAATACGGCACGTTCGGCCCTCGCCGTCCGGACGAGCTGAGCGGCCGCCCTTTCGCGTTGAAAGCGGGTGAGTCCCTCTCCCAGCGCGTCGGGGTCCTCGTCCACAAGGGGGACGCCGCGGACGGTCGCGTCCGCGAGCGCTACGAACGGTACGCCGCCGGGGCCTGGGACTGAGCCGCCCCCCGCGGTCACTTCTTGAGCAGGCTCTTCTTCAGGACGACGGCCCGGAGAACCTCGGCGAGCAGGGCCTCGAGTTCGTCCTCGGGGTAGTCGGACCGCGTGATCTCGACCCGGTCGGGGCGGAACCTGCAGGCGATCATCCGGCCGTCCTTTCCGTAGCGGATGCGGGGGTTGTTCTTCTGGGGCACGAGCCTGGTGATCTGGATGAACATGACCGGCACTCCCTCCAGGTCCTGGATCAGGATGCCGACGTGATGGTTCCTGTTGGTGTCGTCGTCGTCCTCGCCCAGGGAGAAGTCGCGCCGGACGAACTCCTCCCCGGGGTAGGCCTCCATCTCGCCGACCTCCCGATGGATCTCCCGGAGGAGGCCGGGCACGTCTTTGGGGATCTTCTGGGGGGACGGGGGCCCGTCCCGAGCCGTGGCCAGGCCTATGATCGAGACCAAGACTCCCCCCAGGAGAAAAGCCGTCCGCGCCGAGGGGACCATGACGCCTCCTCAGATCTATAGCAGGGCCAGGCTGACGGCCATGACGGCCATCCCCGCGACCAGCCCGTAGATCGACCAGTGATGCTCGCCGTATTCCCGGGCCGCCGGCAGCAGCTCGTCCAGCGAGATGAAGACCATGATGCCCGCAACCGCGGCGAACAGGACGCCGAACATGGCCGGGCTCGAGATGAGACGCAGCAACCCGAGGCCTGCCAACGCCCCGAGCGGCTCGGCCAGTCCCGAAAGGAAGGAATAGGCGAACGCTTTACGGCGGCTGCCTGTGGCGTAATAGATCGGGATGGACACGGCGATGCCTTCGGGGATGTTGTGGATGGCCACCGCCGCCGCGATGGCCACTCCCAGCCCCGGGTCCTTGATGGCCGCCGCGAACGTGGCCAGGCCCTCCGGGAAATTGTGGATGGCGATGGCCACCGCCGTCATCATCCCCATGCGGTGCAGGTTCTTCTGCCGGGCGGCCGCCGCGGCGTCGTCCATCTCCTGGGGCCGGTGGGGCTCGTGCGGGTTCTCGTACCCCGGCACGAACTTGTCGATCAAGCCGATCAGCAGGATGCCGCCGAAGAACGACCCCAACGCCGCCCAGTAGCCGGGCCTGCCCAGCTCGTCCTGCAGGCTTCCCAGGGCGTTGGGGAGGATCTCGACGAGCGAGATGTAGATCATGACCCCCGCCGAAAAACCGAGGGCCACGGACAGGAAACGGACGCTGGTCCGCTTGGCGAAGAACGCCAGGGCGCTGCCGATGCCCGTCGACAGCCCGGCGACGAGCGTCAGCCCGAAGGCCAGGAGGATGGTCTGAGACGGAAGCGCTTCGCCCATGCGATCCCATCATAGCCCAAGGCCTCCCGGTTTTCCAGACCCCCGGGGCCTCCGGGCCCCGGTTGACACGGGCCGGGACCCGTGATAACTTCAACAGGCTAGAGGGGAACCATGAAAGAGATGAGCGAGGACGTTTTCTTTGAAACGGCGGCCTCACACAAGCTCGTCGACCTCATCGAGCGCAACGCCGACGATCTGACGACGATCTATGTGCAGGACATCCGCCGCGACCCGAGGATGCCGAGCTACCAGGGCTTCGACCAGAAGGAGATCTACAAGCGGGCCTTCCTTGTCTACAGCCAGCTCGGCAAGTGGATCTCCGGGGAGACGACCAAGGAGGAGATCCGGAACTACTGGAGGGCGCTCGGCCGCCAACGACGCCGCGAAGGGTTCCCGTTGTCGGAGATCGTCCTGTCGCTTTGCCACATCCGGCGGCTCCTCTGGGACAAGGTCAAGAGCGCGGGCCAGCTCGACGCGGCCCTCGACCTCCATCAGGCGATGGAGCTCCACCACCTTGTCCTGGTGTTCTTCGACCGGGCCCTCTATTATGCCGCCCGGGGCTACGAGGAGAACGGCTGACCCCTTGCGCGCCGGGCTCTACGTTCACTTCCCGTTCTGCCGCGCCAAGTGCCCTTATTGCCATTTCGCGAGCGTCCCCCATTCCCGTGAGAAGCACCGCGCCTGGCGAGCGGGCCTGGAGGCCGAAGCGTCCCTGAGGGCGGATCCGGGGCTTGAGACGGACACTCTTTACATCGGGGGGGGAACGCCCTCGCTGCTGAGCCCGGACGAGGTCGGCGATATCCTGCGGCTCCTCGAGAGCCGCTTCGATGTCGGCACCGGAGAATTCACTCTCGAGGCCAATCCCGGCGCGGCCGACAGGGCCCGTCTCCGGGGATGGCGGGAAGCGGGCGTCACCCGGCTGAGCGTCGGGGTCCAATCGTTCGACGACGCCGTGCTGAGAACGCTCGGGCGCGGCTATGGCGCCGCGGAGGCTTCGGCCTTTTGCTCGGCCTGCAGGGAAGCCGGGTTCGAGGCCGTCGGCTTCGATCTCATGGTCGGCGTGCCGGGGGAGACCCGCGGGTCCGTCGAGCGTACGCTCGAGAGGGCTCTGCGCCTCGAACCCGACCACGTCTCCCTCTACTTCCTGGAGAACGTCGAGGGCCTGCCCTTCGAGAAGGTCCTGGAAAGCCGCCCGGTCGACGAGGACGAGGTCGTCGCGAACCACGAGCGGATGAGGGCCGGCCTCGAGGCGGCCGGACTGGCCCGCTACGAGATCTCGAGCTTCGCCCGGCCGGGGAAGGAATGCCGCCACAACCTGAAATACTGGAGGTACGAGCCATTTCTCGGGCTCGGTCCCTCAGCGTGTTCCCATCTCGGAGCCAGGCGGTGGTGCAACAAGAGCCCGATAGGGGAGTGGGCGGAGGCCCTCCGCCGCGGCCAAGACCCGGTCGAAGAGAACCGCGAGCTCGACGCCGAGACGGCCGGCCGGGAGGCCCTCATTTTCGGGCTGCGCCTGGTCGAGGGCGTGGACCTCCGGGCTCTAGAGAAGCGGTTCGGCTGGGACATCGGGGGGCGATACGAGGCGGAGATCGACGAGCTTGTCGGGGCAGGTCTTCTCCTGCGGGATGGCCTGCGGCTGCGCATCCCGGCGGAGCGAATGCTCGTCTCCAATCAGGCTTTCGCCAGGTTCGCCTAGGCGGGAGGCGTTGCTTTTCCGCTGCTGATGACCTAAAATCGTCATGATCTTGAGACGAACTTCGGAGGTCCGATGAGAACCACAAAGCTGGCCCTGTTCGCCATCTCCATCCTGGTCCTGGCGACCCTGTCCTTCGGCCCCGGCGAGGCCCGTGTCCTGCGCTTTCCGGCGGTCTCGAACGACCAGGTGGTCTTCGGTTATGCGGGAGACCTGTACAGCGTGCCCCTCGCGGGCGGAGTGGCCCGCAAGCTGACATCTTTTGCCGAGGGCTACGAGGCTTTCCCGCGCTTCTCCCCCGACGGACTCTCCATCGCCTTCACGGGCGAGTACGACGGGAACCGGGAAGTCTATCTCATCCCGGCCGGGGGAGGAGCGCCCAAGCGCCTGACCTACACGCCGTCCAACCCCCGTGACGACATTTCGGACCGGATGGGGCCGAACAACCTGGTCATGGGCTGGACCAACGACGGCCGGCACATCGTCTTCCGGTCCAGGATGCGCGAGTGGAACGACTTCAACGGCCAGCTCTTCCTGGCGCCCAAGGACGGCGGGATGCCCGAGCAGCTTCCCCTGCCGAGGGGCGGGTTCTGCTCGTTCTCCCCGGACGACCGGAAGCTGGCTTACAACCGCGTCTTCCGGGAGTTCCGGACCTGGAAGCGCTACCGGGGCGGCATGGCCGACGACATCTGGATCTACGACTTCGAGACCAAAGCGGTCGAGAACATCACCAACGACCCGGCCCAGGACATCATCCCCATGTGGAAGGGCGACCGGATCTATTTCCTCTCTGACCGCGACGAGAACAAACGGATGAACCTTTACGTTCACGAGCTCGCCTCGCGCAAGACGAGGAAGCTCACGGACTTCGCGGATTTCGACATCAAGTTCCCCTCTCTCGGCCCGAAGCACATCGTCTTCGAGAACGGCGGCTACCTCTACACCTTCGACCTGGCCTCCGAGAAGACGGCCAAGGTCCCCGTCGTCATCGCCGACGACTTGGTTTCCGGACGGGGCAAGGTCGTCAAGGTCGGCGACCGGGTCACGAACTTCGAGATCTCGCCCGACGGGAAAAGAGCCCTGTTCGGGGCCCGCGGCGAGATCTTCACGGTGCCCGCCCAGCACGGCAATACGCGGAACCTGACCCGGACCCCCGGGGTCCACGAACGGAATTCCAAGTGGTCGCCCGACGGAAAGACGATCGCCTTCATCTCGGACGCCGGCGGCACGGACGAGATCACCATCATGAATCAGGACGGGAGCGGGACGCCGCGGCAGCTGACGAAAGACGGGGACACCTACAAGTATGAGCTCCTCTGGTCGCCCGACGGGAAGAGGATACTCTGGAACGACAAGATGCTGAGGCTGAGCCAGGTCGAGGTCGCGACCGGGGAGACCGCTGTCGTGGCCAAGGCCGAGGCCGGCGAGATCGTCCAGTTCGCCTGGTCGCCCGACAGCCGCTGGGTCGCCTACGCCAAGCCCGAGGCCGAAGGGATGGGCAGGATCCACCTCTATTCCCTGGCCGCCAAGAAGGCCTTTGCGGTCACCGACGGCTGGTACGGCTCGAGGGCGCCCTCTTTCAGCGCCGACGGCCGCTTCCTCTTTTTCGTCTCCGACCGGGATTTCAATCCCATCTACAGCCGGACCGAATGGAACCACGCCTACCTGTCCATGTCCAGGGTCCATTTCGTGACCCTGTCCAAGGATGTGAAGTCGCCCTTCGAGCCGAAGAGCGATGAGGTGGGGGTCAAGGGCGAAGCCGAGGCCAAGCCCGCGGCCCCGGCCGCGGCCGCCAAGAAGCCGGAGGAGGACAAGAAGACGGAAGCCGTCCCCCCGATCAAGGTCGACACCGACGGCCTGGCGGACCGCATCCTGGCCCTGCCCATCGATACGGCCAACTACGGCCAGATAAGCGCGGTTGGGAATTCGGTCTATTACCTCAAGGCCAAGGACATGGAAAGGCAACCCTCCCTCATGCTCTACGACCTGGCCGAGCTCAAGGAGAAGGACCTGGGCAAGGTCGGCGGCTACGAGATATCGGCCGACGGAAAGAAGATGCTGGTGGCCAAGGACGGGGCGTACGGCATCGTCGACCTTCCCAAGGGCCCGGTCTCCCTCGAGACCAAGCTCGACCTCAAGAACATGGAGATGGCCCTCGACCTTCGCCAGGAGTGGACCCAGATCTACGAGGAATCCTGGCGGCAGATGAAGCAGTTCTTCTATGCCCCGAACATGCACGGCGTCGACTGGGACGGCCTCCGTCTCCGCTACAAGCCGCTGGCCGAAGCCGTCAACCACCGGATCGACCTGACCTACGTCATCGGCGAGCTCATCGGCGAGCTGAGCGCCGGGCACACCTATGTCGGCGGCGGGGAGTTTCCCGCGCCGGGCAAGACCAAGGTCGGCATGCTGGGGGCCGTGTTCGAGCGGGATGCCGCGTCCGGCTTCTACCGCATCGTCCGGATCCTCAAGGGGCGCAATTGGGACCGGGGCCTGAGGTCGCCCCTGACCGAGGTCGGCGTCAACGTCAGGGAAGGGGAGTACCTCGTGGCCGTCGACGGCCGCCGGCTCGACAAGCTGGCGGACATGTACGAGGCGCTCTACAACACGGTCGGGAAGCAGGTGACCCTACGGGTCAACGCCGCGCCGTCCGAGAAGGGCAGCCGCGAGGTCGTCGTCGTGCCCATCGAGACGGAGAACGCCCTCTACTACAACGCTTGGGTGGAATCGAATATCGAAAAGGTCGCCAGGGCCACGGGCGGCCGGGTGGGCTACCTCCATATCCCCGACATGGGCGTCGGGGGACTGAACGAGTTCGTCAAGTACTTCTATCCGCAGCTCCGCAAGAAGGCCCTGATCATCGACGTCCGCGGCAACGGCGGAGGCAACGTTTCGCCCCAGGTCATCGACCGGCTGGTCCGCGAGATGGTCATGGTCGGCATGGCCAGGAATACGATCGCCGGGCCCGACCCGGGTGCGGCCTTTCTGGGGCCCCTCGTCTGTCTGGCCGACGAGTTCTCGGCGTCCGACGGCGATATCTTCCCCTACCGGTTCAAGGACGTGGAATGTCGCCCACTCCTGGCTGGCTACTACAAGCTGCAGAAGGACACGTCGAATCCCAGCTTTGCTACGCTGGACGGCGGGGCGCTGTACATGACGCCGCAACTATTCCCGAATGGCCGCCTGCTGTTCTACGTGGCCCATGGCAATGCCGGTGCGGCGACGTTGCTCCAGTCGAGCTTGATCACGCCGGCATTGCCATGGGCCACGTAGAACAGCAGGCGGCCATTCGGGAACAGTTGCGGCGTCATGTACAGCGCCCCGCCATCCAGCGTAGCAAAGCTGGGATCCGACGTGTCCTTCTGCAGCTTGTAGTAGCCAGCCAGGGGGGGCGACATTCCACGCCGCCCTGCTTGGCGCTGAGCTTGGTCACGCCGGCGGTAGCACAGACACCTTCCGGCTGGTCTGCCGGCTTGACGACCGGCTCATATTCCGCCACAGACAGGACCAGGTCGGCCATGCGATATGCCACCAGGCCGAAGCTGTCGCAGCTGAAGTAGGCGATGTCGCCCACCACGTGCAC
>JAWOHF010000127.1:0-3759 GCA_046496285.1 Candidatus Aminicenantota bacterium | reverse complement strand
ATGCACTACCCGGTGCGGCGCTAGCGCTATTTCTCCCGCGGATAAGGCCAGGCGGCGATGCCGCCTTCCATGACCTTAGCGTTGGTCCAGCCGTTGGCCCGCAGCACGGTCGCCGCCTCGTAGCCCCGCAGAGAGATCTTGCAGTAGCAGACGATCTCCTTGTCCTTGTCGGCGGGCAGCTCGTTGAGCCGCTTGCGCAAGGCGCCCAGGGGGATGAGCGTCTCGCCGATGCCCAGGCGCGCGCCCTCGTACTCGTCGGGCCCGCGGGCATCGAGCAGGAACGGCTTGTCGGTCCCCTGGACCTTCTCGTGGACCTCGCGGGCCGAGATGCCCAGCATCCGGCCCTTGAGCTTGTTCTGCATGATGTGGGCCGTGGCGATGAAGTGGTCGATGGCCGCGTTGAACGGCGGCGCGTAGGGGAAGTCGAGGCTCAGGAGGTCGTCCACGGTCATCCCCCCGCTGAGGGCCATGGCCGCGGCGGTGACCGTCCGGCAGACATCCCCCGGACCGACGGCCTGGTAGCCGAGGAGCTTGCCCGTCGTCCTCTCGACGATCATCTTGCTGACGACGAGCTTGGCGTCCATGAACACCGGCTTGTCGGGGCTGGCGTTGATGACCGTCTCGATGTCGGTGTAACCCTGCCGGCGGGCCGCCGCCTCGGACAGGCCCGTCGTTCCCGCCGTGTGCTCGAAGATCTTGCAGATGCCGGTCTGCAGGATGCCGGGAAAGGTCGCGGTGTTGCCCAGGACCGCGTTCTCCCCGGCCACGCGGCCCTGGAGATTGGCCAGGTCGCCCATCGGCGAATACACGGGCCGCCCCGTGATCCGGCTCCGGCACTCGACGCAGTCGCCGGCCGCGTAGATGTCCGGGTCCGAGGTCTGCATGTGCTCGTTGACGACCAGGCCCTTGAGCCCGCCGATCTCGAGGCCCGCCTCTTGGGCCAGCTTGACGTTGGGCCTCACGCCGATGGCCACGACCGCCAGCTCGCACGGCAGCTCCGTGCCGTTCTGGAGCTTGACGGCCGTCAGCCGCCCGTTCTCGCCGAGGAACTCGGCCAGGCCGTTGGAGGTGATGACGTTGGCCCCTTTCTGCCGGATGTGGTTCTCGACGAGGGCGGCCAACTCGCTGTCGAGGAAGGTCAGCAGCTGGGGCAGGAGCTCGACGACCGTGATGTCGATGCCGGCCAGCTGCATGGCTTCGCAGGTCTCGATGCCGATCAGGCCGCCGCCGATGATGACCGCCTTCTTGATCTTCCGCTCGTCGCAGACGGCCCGCAGGTAGTCCGCGTCCTTCAGGGAGTTCAGGGTGGTGATGCCCTCGAGGTCGCGCCCCGGGAAGGGCGGGATGACCGGCACCGACCCCGTGCAGAGGATGAGCTTGTCGTAGGGCAGGGTCATGGTCTCCCCTGTCCTCAGGTGGCGGCAGGTGACGGTCCGGGCCTTCCGGTCGATGGCCGTGGCCTCGGTCTCCGTGCGGGCCTCGATGCCCTTGGCGTTGAGGAAGAACTTGGAGTCCCGGACGACCCCGGCGGGCGTGCTGATCAGCATGTTCCGGTCATCGAAGAATCCGCCGACGTAATAGGGGTAGCCGCAGGAGGCCATGGACAGGTCGGCCTCCTTCTGGATGATGGTGATCTCGGCGTCGTAATCGAGACGCCTTGCCTTCGCGGCGGCCTTGGGCCCGGCCGCCGAGCCGCCGATGACGACGATCCGTTTCTTGTTGGCCATATGAGTCCTCCCTTATGGAAAAATGGGAAATCATAAAGACCCCATCATGGGACAGCGGGCGGGATATGTCCAACGTTTTTTATTGGCCCGGTCGGGGAAATTGTCGACGAAGGCGGCCCGTTTCATCGCCATGAGACGGGTATCATAGTATAATTCGCGCCTGTGCAATTTCTGTCTGGAGGGACTCTCATGCCGGACAAACGCTTGACGGCGGCTTTCATATTCTTGCTCGCGGCGGGTCTTCTTTCCGGGGCTTTCGCCTGCCGGCCGTCCGCGCCCCCCGCGGCCGCGGACCTTCCGGTCCTGTCGCTCCGGGCGCAGGCCGACCGGATCAACGCCTGGATGGAAACGCGCCTGGCGACGCTCGTTCCCGCCTTGATGCGGCGGGCGGGCATCGACATGTGGCTGATCATCAACCGCGAATACAACGAGGATCCCCTGTATTTCACGATGGTCCCGCGCCCGGCCATGTATTCTTCGGGCACGGTGGCTCTCATCTTCCACGACAAGGGCCCCGGGGAGGGCGTCGAGCGGCTCTGCAGCGCGCCCCGCGGCGTGGCCGGCTACCGGAACATCTGGCGGCCGCGGGCCAAGACCCAGTTCGAGAACCTCGCCGACTTCGTCCGGAGCGCGGACCCGAAGAGGATCGGGATCAACGTCTCGGACAAATGGCCCCTGGCCGACGGGCTGAGCGCGGCCCTGAGGGACAGGCTCGAGGCGGCCCTCGGCCCGGAGCTCTCGCGGCGGCTCGCCCCGGCCGAGGACCTCTGCGTCGGCTGGCTCGAAACGCGGACGGCCGGGGAGATGGAGGCTTATCGGGATGTTTGCGCCATCGCCCATTCCCTGATCGCCGAGTTCTTCTCGAACCGGGTCATCACGCCTGGGGTGACGACGACCGACGACGTCGTCTGGTGGGTGCGGCAGCGGGCCGCCTCGCTGGGGATGGAATGCTGGTTCCAGCCGACGCTGAACATCCGGCGGCCGAAGAGGGAGATGGAGAAGGACCCCGGCGACAAGGTCATCCGTCCCGGCGATCTGCTCCACTGCGACGTCGGGATCACCTATCTCGGGCTGTGCACCGACATGCAGTGGCAGGCCTACGTGCTGAGGCCTGGAGAGACCGACGCGCCCGCGGGCCTGCAGAAGGCCCTGGACAACGCCAACCGCGCCGCTGACATCCTGATGGCCGAGTTCCGGACGGGGCGGACGGGTGCGGAGATCGTCGGGGCGGCCATGGCCCGGGGGAAGGCCGAGGGATTGAGCCTGATGATCTACTCCCACCCCGTCGGCTTCCACGGCCATGCCGCCGGCTGCACGCCCGACGCTCGCGATCCCGCGACGATCGACGAGGTCAACGTCCCGAAGTGGAGCTATCCCCTGTACCCCGACACGGCCTATGCCATCGAATTCAACTGCCGAACCCCGGCCGCGGAGTGGGACGGCGAGGACGTCTATATCGGCTTCGAGGAGAACGCCGTTTTCACCGAGGCCGGCGGGTGCCGGTTCATCGACGGCCGCCAGACGCGGTTCCTCCTGATCCATTCGGGGCCGAGATAACGGAGGGGCCCGGCTGGGCGGGGGGCCGGCGGGAATAGCGGGGATGGCCTGACGCGGCGGGCGTCAAGCCTCGGCGACCTCGAGCATGCGGTCGAGGCGGAAGGTGCGGCACTCGCGGCGCGTGTGGCAGTAGGCGCGCACGCCCTCGAACGCGCGGCCGCGGTATTCCATCATCTCGACGGCTTCGGGCCGGATGCGGCGGCGCGACTTGGTGTCGTCGGGCTTGAGGTAGACGATGTCGAGCTCGCGGCCCGCGCGGATGGCCTCGAGGACGAGGGCCCGCTTGTCGGCGGCGGGAAAGGCTTCTTCGGCCTTGCGGTACTGGAAGCGGGTCAGGAAGCGGACGATGCGCCAGTCCATCCAGATGTGGCTCTTGCGGATGGGGGTTTTGAGGACCAGGCCCTCGAAGCTCGTGCAGCGGCTGAGGGCGACGTAGACCTGGCCGTGGGCGAAGGCCCCGCGGCCGATGTCGACG
>JAWOHF010000062.1:0-6832 GCA_046496285.1 Candidatus Aminicenantota bacterium | reverse complement strand
AGATCGAATCCTTCGGCGACGAGCGGCCGCTCTGGTGGCGCCACACCCAGGGCGACCAGTGGGACCTCATGCTCATCCTTCCGATGGGGAGCTACACCGAGTATTACGCGAAGGGCCGGGTCGCGCGGCGCGCGGGCGAGGCGGAGTTCGCCGGCAAGCTCGCCGCCTGCACATCGTGGCGGGAGGACCTGCTGGTTTACGGCCCGCCGCTCGAAAAGCTGCAGGGCCTTTTCAACGCCGCGGCCTATTACCACATCGAGATCTTCGTCGCCCTGCCAGGGAAGATGGAGGCGCTCTTCCAAGAGCGGGTCATGGAGAACATCTACCAGACCGGCATCGGCCGGCCGGAGAACATGATCTTCGTTCGCGACCAGGGAGCGGCCTGGGACATGTTCACCCTCGGCTGCTACCGCGACCTCGCTCACTGGGCCTCGAGCGGCGACATCACCCGGGAGAAGCGCGTGGAGGCCGCCCGGAAGGCGGGTTTTGAAAGCCCCGACGCGATCGGCCCCTATATGCGGACGCTGATCGACTTCCACCGCGACACGATGGGCGTGGCCATCAGGTAGCCGATCATGAGCAGACTCGTCCGCTTCGGGATATCCCTCGGGGAAGACCTGCTGGCCCGGTTCGACGACATCGTGGCCGAGCGCGGCTACGCCAGCCGGTCGGAAGCCTTCCGCGACCTCATCCGGGCCTCGCTCGTCGAGGAGGAGTGGCGGGCGGGCGGCGAGGTCGCCGGGGCCATCACCCTCGTTTATGATCATCACCGCAAGGACCTCGTCAACCGCCTGGCCGACATCCAGCACGACGCCCACGGCCTCGTCGTCTCCACCCAGCACATCCATCTCGACCACGACCACTGCCTGGAGATCATCGCCGTCCGGGGGCGGGCCAAGGACGTTCGCCGGCTGGCCGACTCCCTGCGCTCCGTCAAGGGCGTCCTCCAAGGGGCCATCAACATGGCCAGCACCGGGAAAAAGCTGGGCTGACGCCTCCTCCGAGGCCTGCCGGATCCCTTGACATCGGGACGGGCCGCCCGTAGAATAGCCGTGTTACGAATATTAAAATACGTGCTACCCAAGGAGGCTCCCGATGCGAATGATCCCGGTCAAGCGCCTCTTGACGCCCGCTTTGATAGGGCTATGCCTATTGGGCGCCGTTTCCCTGTTCGCCCATTACACGTGGCTTGCGCCCGCCCCTTCGACGGTCAAGGCCGGCGAGCCGGTGACGGTCCTCCTGGCCGGCGGGCACGCCTTCCCGGCGGCCGAGCAGCCCCTCATGGGGGTCGAGATGAAGGCCAAGGTCGCCGACCCCGCAGGGCGGACGACCGCCCTCGAGGTCGCCGATAAGGGCCGCGGGCCCGAAGCGACCTTCAAGACCGGCCCCGAAGGCCTGTATCGCGTCGCGGGCGAATACGACCGCGGCGTCATCAGCCGCACGCCCGAGGGTTGGAAGCCGGGCGGAAGGGCGGCCCACCCGGACGCCTCTAGCGTGATCAAATCCTATAATTCCTTCCTCTGCGCCGTCAGAACCCCCGGGACGGCTCTCGATTCCGCGGCCCCTCTCGGCCTGGCCTTCGAGGTCTCCTGGTCGCGCACCGGACGCGGGATCGCCGTCCTGGCCACGGCCGGCGGAAAGCCGGTCGAGGGCGCGGACGTCTCGATCATCCTGGGCTCCGGAGAGGCCAGGCCGGCGGGCAAAACGGACTCCGCGGGGCGCTTCGAGATCGAGGTCGCCGAGCCCTTCAAGGGGCCCGTTCTGCTCACCGGATCGATCTCCAAGCCCGCCCTCGCCGGTTCCGACTACGACGCGGAACGGTTGAGCTCGTCCTACTTTCTGACTTGGGATTGAGGGCCGGTGCACATCGCCGACGGCATCATCCCCGTCCCGGTCGCCGCGGCCGCCAACGTCGCCGCATTGGGCGCGGCCTCCCTTCTCGGCCGCAGGATCGGGACGGCCGAGATCCCGAAGACGGGGCTTCTGGCCTCGGCGCTTTTCCTGGCTTCGCTTCTCCATTTCCCGTTCGCCGGGACCTCGATCCACCTCGGGCTCTTCGGCCTGGCCGGGGTCCTGCTCGGCCGGACGGCTTTCCCGGCCGTCTTCATCGCCCTCGTCCTTCAGGCGTTGCTCTTTCAGCACGGCGGGATGTTCGCGATCGGGCTGAACACCGTCAATATGGGCCTCGGGGCGCTCGTCGCGGCGCTCATCTGGCGGACTCCCGGCCTTCCCGAGGCGGCCCGGTCGTTTGCGGCCGGTTTCGCGGGCATTCTCGTCCCCGCCGTGCTGATGAGCTTCGAGTTCATGCTGGTCGGATACGGCCAAAGGGTCTTTTTCCTGGTGGGCGTCTATGCCATCGTGGCCATCCTCGAAGGCGCCTTGACGGTATCGGCCGTCGTCTTCCTGCGTAAGACGGAGCCATCGCTTCTGGAGACCCGACCATGAAAGGCCTTCTCGTGAGATACGCCCTGTTGGCGGCCGCTCTGGCGGTCACGGCCGGGTCCCTGGCCGCCCATGGCCTCGACATCGAGGTCAGGCGGCACGCCCCGGCCATCGTTCTGAAAGCGTCCTATTCCGGGGCCGAGCCCGTCGCCTTCGCGGCGGTCAAGATCTATGCGCCGGGAGCTCCGCCCGTCGTCTTCCAGAGCGGGAATGCCGATGCCGCCGGCCGGTTCGCCTTCGTCCCCGACCGCGAAGGGGAGTGGCGGGCGGTCGTCGACGACGAGCTCGGGCACCGCGAGGAGCGCCGCATCGCCGTCGGCCGGGAGTTCATCGAGGCCGGAGTTGTCCATGCGGGGGAACCCGCCCGGGGCGGCCTGCCGCTCGGGTTGAGAGCCGCGGCCGGGGTCGCCCTCATCTTTGGCGCGTCCGGATTCTTTTATGGGCTCAAGGCCCGCCGCCGGGCCGGGCCATGAGGGACCCGCTTTGGACCTGAGACTCGAACCTCGCGCCGCCGCCCTCGAAGGACCTCTCTGCCGGTTCGACCCGCGGGTCAAGGTCGTCACGGTCCTGGCCCTGATCGTCATCGTCGTCTCCGTCCCCGGCGCGGCCTGGCGGTCCCTGGCGCTCTCGCTGGCGGTCCTGGCCGCCGTCGCCGCCGCCTGCCGGGTCCCCGCCCGAGAGATCCTGCGGAGGGCGGCCCTGGCGTCCCCCTTCATTCTCATGGCCGCCGTCATGTTCCCCCTTTCCCAGACAGGCGCCGCGTCGCGGTGGCTGGCGCCCGAGCTCTGGGGCCAGGCCTTGGCCATCGCCCTCAAGGCCTACGCCTCGGTCCTGGCCATGAGCCTGCTCGTCCTGACCGAAAGGTTCGGCCGGCTCATGGGCGCGATACGGTCCCTGGGCTTCCCGCCGGCCCTCGGGTCGACCATGGCCGTCGCCGGCTCCTTTCTGGGTATCCTGGGCGCGGAGGCCGCCCGCATGAAGCGGGCCCGCGAGAGCCGCACGCCCGGGCGACTGCGGGCCTCCAAGGTCGGGACGGTCGGCCGGGCCGCGGCGCTCATCCTTCTTCGCGGCTGGGACCGGTCGAAAAGGGTCCAGGCGGCCATGGAGAGCCGGGGCTTCACGGGCTCGCTTCCGGACCTGGATCCCTACCGCCTTCGTGCGCGGGATGTGCTCGCGGCGGCCGCTCTGCTCGCCCCCTTCGTCGCTGTCAGGGTCATCCTGCCATGAAAAAGGGGAATATGGGCGCCGGTATCGCTGTCGAGGAGCTCGTCTTCGCCTACGAGAAGGACCGGCCCATCCTCCGCGGCGTGTCTCTCGAGATCCGGCCGGGGGAGAGGTTCGGCATCCTGGGCCCGTCGGGCGCCGGCAAATCGACTCTCCTCCTCCACTTGAACGGGCTGCTTCGAGGCCAGGGGAGGGTCCGGATCGGCGATGTCGTCGTCGGGGCCGAGACGCTCGGCGAAGTCCGCCGGCGGGTCGGCCTCGTTTTTGAGAATCCCGACGACCAGTTCTTTTGCCCGACCGTCGAGGAGGACGTGGCTTTCGGACCGCTCAACCTCGGCCTGGACCGGGAGGCGGCGAAGGGCCGCGTCAGAGAGGCGCTGGGGTGCGTGGGCCTGGCCGGCTTCGAGCGGCGGAACCCGCGCCGCCTGTCCCTGGGCGAGCGCAAAAGGGCCGCGCTGGCCACGGTCCTGGCCATGGAGCCCGAGGTGGTGGCCTTCGATGAGCCGTTCTCCAACCTCAATCCGGCCCTGGTCGAAGCCCTGACCGGGCTCATCGCCGGGCTCGAAGCCACGGTCATCATGGTCTCTCAGCAGGTCTTGCCCGCCCTGAGCATTTGCGACCGGATCGCCGTTCTCGTCGAGGGACGTATCGTCCGGATAGGGACGCCGGCCGAGATCGCCGCCGACCGGGCCTTCCTGCGCTCGGTCGGGCTGGACTTCTGGAGCTCTCTCGACGCCCTGCGCAGGATCGGGATCCTCGCGGACGGCGGTTGAAATTCTCCTCTCGCGGTGATAGATAGGAGGCGGGACGGCCCGCGCCGGACGAGAGAGGAGGTCGACATGAGCCCCATCAACCGCAGGGATTTCCTGAAGCTGTCCGCGGCCGGAGGCGCGATCTGCGCCGCCCGGCCGGACCTTTTTTCGGGATCCCGCCCAGGTCTATCGGCGATCGGAAGTTCGAAGCTCGTCAGCCCCGGCTGCCGGGGCACCAAGGTCAAGGTCGCCAAGATCTATATGGGCAAGCCCCAGCCCCACTGGCCCAAGCCAACGCTCGACCTGGCCAAGGAAGTGGCCTTTTACGAGTCGCATTTCGCCCGGCTCAAGGACGAGTTCGCCGACGTCGATTTCGTGGTCGACCGGCTGGTCACGTCCCCCGAGGAGGTCGCGGCGCTGAAGGACCGCCTCCGGGACGTGGACGGCATCCTGGCCATCCACCTGACTATCTGGATCAACCCCATCCTCGACGCCGTGCTCGACGAAAAGAAGCCGACGATGATCTTCGCCGCCCCTTATTCCGGGCACGAGTGGACCGGCTATGGCGGCCTCCTCGGTCAGGAGAAAGGGGCTCTGGCGGAGTGCCTCCTGACCAGCGACTACGACCAGCTGGCCTTCGCCGTCCGGCCCTTCCGGGCCATCCATCACCTCCGGGAGGCCCGGGTCCTCAATCTGACGACCCGCCCCTTCGAGGACTACGCCGGGGCGGCCCGCGGGAAATTCGGGACGGAGATCGTCCGGCTCGGCCGCGACCGCGTCCTCCGCGCCTACGACGCCGTGGGCGAGGCCGAGGCCCGGGCCGAGACCGACCGCTGGCTGCGGAATGCGGACAAGCTCGTCGAGCCGTCCAAGGACGACGTCTATCGCTCCTGCCGCCTGGCCCTGGCCCTCGAGCGGATCCTCGACGAGGAGCAGGCCACCGTCATGGCCATCGACTGCTACGGCTCGATGTGGGACAAGACCATCACCCTTCCGGCCTACCCTTGCGTCGGCCTGTCGCGGCTCAACAACCTGGGCTGGGGCGGCATCTGCGAGTCCGACCTGCGCTCGGCCATGACCCACATCATCTTCCAAGGGCTTTCCGGCAAACCCGGTTTCATCAGCGATCCCACGGTCGACGAGGGGCGGAACGCCATCATCCTGGCCCACTGCATGGGCACGCTCAACATGGACGGCCCGGCCGCCCCCGCCCATCCCTACAAGCTGCGCACGGTCATGGAAAGGGAAGAGGGCGTCGTTCCCCAGGTCGAGATGAGGGTCGGCCAAAAGGTCACCCAGGCCATCCTCGTCGGGATGGACCGCATCCAGTACTTCACGGGGGAGATCGTCGAGGCCCCGGTCGGCCTGGAGCACGACCGGGGATGCCGGACGAAGATCGCGGTCCGCGTCGACGGCGACCTGTCGCGCCTCTGGAGGAGCTGGTCGCAGGGGCTCCACCGTCAGACCTGCTACGGGGACATCACCCGGGAGCTCAGGGTGTTCTCCAAATTCAAGGCGATCGCGCTCGTCGACGAAGCCGCCTGATAGGGCGCCCGGCCCCGGCCCGTCGCGCGGCTTGGGGCAGGGCGTCACGCTGGGCCCTAGTACCGCCAGCTCTTGGTGTCCGCTCCCGGGGGCGCCGTCTTCATGATGCGCTCGACGATCCGGGGGATGAACATCTGGTGGTAGCGGAGGCGCGAGATGGCGTTGGGCTGGCCGTGGTCGCCGTTCCAGCAGTGTTCGGCCCGGTCGCCGTAGTCGACTTGGCCCTCGTAGGCTGGATCCGTCGTGCTCTCGAGGAAGGCCTCCATCAGGTAGACGGCGTTGTTGAGGTAGTAGTTGTCCATGTCGCCGACGTAGATGTGGATCTTGCCCTTGAGCTTGGGGCCGAGCGTCTTCCAGTCGCGCTCCATGATGTGCCGGAGGTCGTAGTTCTCGCGCCAGTAGTCGGCGACCTCGCGGTCGATCTCGCCGGTCAGCTTGTCCCAGATGGGCTTGGGATAGCCGTCGGGGCCGACCGGGCTGAAGACGGCCTGCCAGATGTCCCACTGGTCGCCCGACCGCGAATTCGTTCCGATGGCCAGCTCGCGGTGGTTGTCCTCCTCCACGGTCGTGCCGACCTCGCCGAGCCAGTTCCGCCGGGCCGGTCGGGGCGTTCTCTTCCATTGGCTGTCGACGTAGTAGGCGTTGCGGTGCTCGTAGATGTTGACGATGGTGTAGGCCCGGAAGTCGATGGGGTCGGGGCAGGCGGCGTAGCAGCCGTTGAACTCGTCGGGGTAGAAGACCTGGCCCGCCAGGGCTATCCAGCCGCCCGTCGATCCGCCGTAGAGGAAGCGAGACCAGCCCTGCCCGAGGCCGCGGTACTTCTTCTCGATGTAGGGGATGAGCTCGCGGACGATGGCGTCGCCGTAGGG
>JAWOHF010000001.1:0-8930 GCA_046496285.1 Candidatus Aminicenantota bacterium | reverse complement strand
CGGTCGGGCCAGACGGGCTGCCACATCCGTCTCGACACCTCGCCGTGCAACCGGCTGACGCCGTTCGTCCTCCCGGCCAATCGCAGGGCCAGGACGGTCATGTTGAAACGGCCCTGGAATTCGCCCAGGGACAGGAACTGCTCCCGGCTGACCCCCATCTCCTGCCAGAAACGGCCGAAATATTCGTCGATCAGGTGGAACGGAAAGGCGTCGTGGCCGGCCGGGACCGGGGTGTGGGTGGTGAAGACGGAGGTCTTTCGCACCTGGTCGACGGCCTGATCGAACGTCAGGCCGCCTTGGATGGCAACCCTCAACCTTTCGAGGAGAAGGAAGGCCGAATGCCCCTCGTTCATGTGCCAGGCGGCCGGTTCGATCCCCAGGGCGCGCAACACGCGGACCCCGCCGAGCCCCAGGACCATCTCCTGGCGGACGCGGACCTCCTGGTCCCCTCCGTAGAGCCGGGCCGTCAGGTCCCGGTCCCAGGGCGCGTTCCGGTCGATGTTGGTGTCCATCAGGAAGATCGGCACGCGGCCGGCCATGACCTGCCAGACCTGGAGGAGGATCGGCACGCCCTTGAGGGCGACTTCGATCATCAGCCGCTCCCCGTTGCTGTCCAGGACGGGGTGAAGGGGGACATGGTCGTATTCCAGAGTGTCGTAGACGGCCTGCTGCCAGCCATCGGGCGGTATCCTCTGGCGGAAATACCCCTGCGGATAGATGAAGCCCACGCCGACGAGCGGCAGCCCGAGGTCGCTGGCCTCTTTGCAGTGGTCCCCGGAAAGGACGCCGAGCCCGCCGGAGTAGATAGGCAGGGAGCTGTGCAACCCGAACTCCGCCGAAAAGTAGGCCACGGGACTCCGAAGATCGGGATGCCGCCCGGGGAACCAGAGGTGGCCGTTCTTCAAGTCGGCGTCGAAGACCCCTATGACCCGATCGTAGAGACCGAGAAAGCGCGGGTCGCGGGCCAAGGTTTCGAGGCGGTCCGCGCTGACCAGCTGAAGGATCCGGACGGGATTGTGCCGCGTGCTCCGCCAGAGAGGCCGGCTGACGGCCTTGAAAAGAGCCCGGGCCTGGGGATGCCAGCTCCACCAGAGGTTGTCGGCGAGTTCGGCCAGCCGGGCGATGCGCTCCGGGATGGGGGCGTTGTGATTCATGGGTCCATTCCCTCCCTTGTCATCATATCACCAGCCGGACGAGCCAACTCAAGACCAGGGCCACCGACACGCTCAGTCCGACCGAAACGAAGGCCCATTTTTTCCCGATCTCCTTCCATATGATGGCGAAGGTGGACAGACAGGGAATGAAAAAACTGATGAAGACCGTGAAGACGATGATCTGCTCCCTGCTGATCACGGTGAGAAGGTCCTTGTATTCCACGCCCAGGGCCTGGAGCATCATGATGAGCGACAGCTCCTTGCGCAGGAAGCCGAAAACGAGCGTGACCCCCAGCTCGCGGGGAAGCCCCAACCCCCGGGAGACGAGGGGCGCAAGGATATCGTTGACCAGCCGGTCGGCGCCGAAAAAGCTCATCAAGCTGAGCACCAGGCTGCCGGCGATGAGGATGGGCCAGGCGAACTTGACGAACGAGAAGATCTGGAGCCAGGTCTTGCGGAGAACGGAGCCTGGTCTCGGCGCCTTGAGGGATGGGATCTCCAGGATGAGACCGGGCGAAGGCTCCTTGAGAAAAAGGCTGACGACCCAGCCGACCACGGCGACGACGGCGAGGTTGGCGACATAGAATCCCATGGCCCAGAGCGGCCCGAGGTAAAAGGCCACCAGGGCCAGGATGATCGTCGTCCGGGCGGCGCAGGGGATGAACGGGATAAGGAGAGAGGTCAGGACCCTGTCCCTCTGGGACTCGAGGATGCGGGTCGAGACGATGGCCGGGACGTTGCATCCGAAGCCCAGGATGAACGGCGAGACCGATTTCCCGTGGAGGCCGATCCGGTGCATGAAAGCGTCCAGGAGAAAGCCGGCCCGGGCCAGGTACCCGAGGTCTTCGAGCAGGGCCATCAGGAACAGCAGGGGCAGGAAATAGGGCAGGACGATGGCCACTCCCCCGCCCACGCCCTGGATAAGCCCTTCGGCGAGGTAGAAGGCAAATCCGTCGCCCAGTCGTGAGGCCAGGGTCGCCTTGAGACTTTCGAAGGGCCCGAGGAGGAGGGCCTCGAGGGGATTGCCGACCTTGAAAATGACGAAGAAGAAGGCCAGGAACACGGCGGCCAGGATGACGTAACCGAAGACGGGATGCATGAGAACCGCGTCCACCCTCGTGTCCCAAGTCAGCCGCTTTCCGTGAAGCAGACGGCTCGAGGCCTCGAAGATCTTCATGGCCAGGTGATGGCGCTCGGCCGAGATGATCTCGTAGGCCGGCGCGCCCCGGCTCTCTTCGAGGCCCTTTCGGAGGCCGGCCAGAACGGAGGCCAGCTCCGGGTCGACCTTGCCAAGCAGGTCGCCGCAGGCCAGGCCTCCCGTTTCGATGAGCTTGACGGCCGTGAACCTCCGGTTGCCGACGATGGGAAAACCCGGGGGGATGAGCCTTTCCATCTCGGCGATCTTGCTCTCGACGTCCCCGGAGCCGCGGATCCCCCGCAGCACCTGACCTCCGTCCAGGACCGTGAAAGCCCGCTCCAAAAGCTCCTTGACCCCGCGGCCGAAAGCGGCGATGGTCGGGACGACCGGGACGCCGAGAAGGGCCTGGAGCTCGGCGACGTCCACCTCGATGCCTTTCCGTTCGGCCAGGTCCATCATGTTGAGGGCGACGACCATCGGGTATCCGAGCTCGATGAGCTCGAGAGACAGCTCGAGGCTCCGGCTGAGCGTCGAGGCGTCGACGACGTTGACGACAAGATCGGGCCTTTCCGAGAAGAGATGGGACAGGACGACCTGCTCGGCCCGGTCGGTGGGACAAAGGGAATACGTGCCGGGCAGATCGACGATGTCGAGGAGGCGGCCTTCGATATTGACCCGGCTGTGGGTGTGCTGGATGGACGTTCCCGGGAAGTTGGACGTTTCGGCCTTGTGGCCGGCGATGGAGTTGAACAGCGTGCTCTTGCCGCTGTTCGGCTGGCCGATGAAGACGACGACGGGGATCCTAGGGTCGCTCATGAACCTCTTCGACAATGATCTTCTGGGCGACGCCGCGCCCGAGCGCCACCTTCGAGTCGCAGCTGACGTTGCGGACGAGCAGCGGGCCGCGGAGGATGGCCTGGCCGTCGAGCTCGATGATGTCGTTCTTGTGGAAGCCGAGGGCCATCAGCCGGCGCCGGATCCCTTCGCCTCCGGCCAGGTCGACGATCCGGAGGGGGGTGCTGCGAGGAGCTTCTATCAGTGTCATGGGGTCCTTCTTGTTCGTACAGCTGTTCCCTCTCAGGTTTCGACCGGGTTCGCACCGTTCCTTCCGGGGGGAACAAGGAGTCCAATTATAGGGGAAACAAGGACTTCTGTAAAGCGCCGGCCGCCCCAAATTGACATTCCGGGGGCTTTCTGATAGAAAATGATAAATGTACAAGTGGATTTCCCGCAAGCTGTTCGGCAACGATAACGACCGCACCCTCAAGAGGATCCTGCCGGTCGTCTCCGCCGTCAACGAATTCGAGCCCCGTATCCAGCCTCTCTCCGACGCCCAGCTGAGGGCCAAAACGGCCGAGTTCCGGGAGAAGCTGGCCCAGGGGACGGCCCTGGACGATCTCCTTCCCGAGGCCTTCGCCGTCGTCCGCGAGGCTTCCCGCCGGACGACCCGCATGCGGCATTTCGATGTCCAGATCGTCGGCGGCGCCGTCCTCCACCAGGGCAAGATCGCCGAGATGAAGACCGGTGAGGGCAAGACCCTGGTGGCCACCCTGCCGGCCTACCTCAACGCCCTGGGCGGCCAGGGTGTCCACATCGTCACGGTCAACGACTACCTGGCCAAGCGCGATACGGAATGGATGGGAGCCATCTACAGGTTCCTGGGCCTCACGGTCGGGACCATCCAGCACGGCCTGGACGACGCCGCGCGCCGCCTGGCCTACGGAAGCGATATCACCTACGGCACGAACAACGAGTTCGGGTTCGACTACCTGCGGGACAACATGAAGTTCCGGCTCGACGACCTGGCCCAGCGCGAGTTCAACTACGCCATCGTCGACGAGGTCGACAGCATCCTCATCGACGAGGCCCGCACGCCGCTCATCATCTCCGGTCCGACCCAGCAGTCGACCCAGCTCTACTACCGGGTGGACACCCTGGTCCGCCGCCTCCAGAAAGACCGCCATTTCACGGTCGAAGAGAAGAGCCGGACGGTCTCCATCCAGGAGGCCGGGGTGGCCGAGGCCGAGCGCGTCCTCGGCGTCTCCAACCTCTACGACCTGGCCAACATGGAGCTCGTCCACGCCATCAACACCTCCCTCAAGGCCCATCACCTCTTCAAGCGCGACGTCGACTACATGGTCCAGGACGGCAAGGTCGTCATCGTCGACGAGTTCACCGGCCGGCTCATGCCGGGCCGACGCTACAGCGACGGCCTCCACCAGGCCCTCGAGGCCAAAGAGAGGGTCCGGGTCGAGGAGGAATATCAGACCCTGGCCTCGGTCACCTTCCAGAACTACTTCCGGATGTACAAGAAGCTGGCCGGCATGACCGGTACGGCGGCCACGGAGGCCCACGAGTTCCGCCACATCTACGGCCTGGGGGTCGTCGAGATCCCGACCAACAAGCCCCTCATCCGGCTCGAGAACCCCGACGTCATCTACCGGACCTCCGGAGAGAAATGGAACGCCGTGGCCGAGGAGATCATCGAGCTCAACCGCAAGGGCCGCCCCGTCCTCGTCGGCACCATCTCCATCGAGAAGTCCGAGCACCTGAGCACGATCCTGCGCCGGAAGAACATCAAGCACGTCGTCCTCAACGCCAAATACCACGAGATGGAAGCCCAGATCATCGCCCAGGCGGGCCGCATCGGGGCGGTGACCATCGCCACCAACATGGCCGGCCGGGGCGTCGACATCCTCCTCGGGGGCAACCCGGAATACCTGACCCGCGAACAGCTCAAGAAGAGCGGGGTGGATCCCCTCACCGCCGCGCCCGAGCAGTTCGAGAAGGTGCTCGAGGACGTCCGGCAGGTCACCGCGAAGGAGCACGATTCCGTCGTTTCCCTCGAAGGTCTCCACGTCCTGGGCACCGAGCGCCACGAGGCCCGGCGCATCGACAACCAGCTCCGCGGCCGGGCCGGCCGACAGGGCGATCCCGGCTCCTCGCGCTTCTACCTGTCGCTCGAGGACGACCTGATGCGCATCTTCGGCAGCGAGCGCATCTCGGGGCTGATGGCCCGCATCGGCATGGGCGAAGGGGTGCCCATCGAACACAACATGATCACCCGGGCCATCGAGCGGGCCCAAAAACAGGTCGAAGGCCAGAACTTCACCATCCGCAAGCACCTCCTCCAGTACGACGACGTCATGAACAAGCAGCGGGAGACGATCTACGGCCAGAGGCGCCGGATCCTCAGGGGCGAGGACCAGCACGAGTATTTCATGGGCCTGATCGACGACCTCGTGGACTGGATGCTCGACAGCTACGCCAACAAGGACAAGCCCCCCGACGAGTGGGAGAAGGACGCCCTCCGCCAGGCCGTCCAATCCCAGTTCGGCCTGGACATCGAGACCTTGAAGATCGACTGGGAGGGCGTCGTCTACGACCAGCTGCGGGAGACGATCGTCCAGTCCCTGCGCCGGACCTACGAGGAGAAGGAAAAACTGCTCGGAAAGTTCATGCGGGAATTCGAGCGGATGATCCTCCTCCAGGTCATCGACACCCAGTGGAAGGACCATCTCCTGGAAATGGACCACCTCAAGGAGGGCATCGGCCTGCGCGGTTACGGGCAGAAAGACCCCCTCATCGAGTATAAGAAAGAAGGCTTCAACATGTTCCAGTCCATGCTCGACCGGGTCGAAGAGGATGCCGTCCGCTACCTGTTCCTGGTCCAGCCGGTCATGGAACAGCCCGCCCTGGAAAGAAAGCAGGCCCCCGTCTTCTATCAGAAGCCCCAGGGGCCGTCCGGCCAGCGCGCCAAGCAGGCCCGGTCCATGATCCCGAGCAAGCGCAAGCGACACTGAGGGAGGAGACACCATGCTCGAAGACAAGATCCCCGAAGGGCTGACCTTCGACGACGTCCTGCTCGTCCCCGCGGCCTCGGACGTCATCCCGGCGGAGGCCGATGTCCGGACGAAGCTGAGCCGCAACATCTCCCTCAACATCCCCATCGTCAGCTCGGCCATGGACACCGTGACCACGTCCCGGATGGCCATCGCCCTGGCCCAGCAGGGAGGAATCGGGATCGTCCACCGCAACCTGTCCATCGAAGGTCAGGCCGAGGAGGTCGACAAGGTCAAACGCCACGAGAGCGGCATGGTCGTCGAGCCCATCACTCTCCGGCCCCAGGACAAGATCGCCAAGGCCCTGGAGGTCATGAAGGAACACCGCATCTCGGGGCTGCCCATCACCGACGAGTCGAACAAGCTGGTCGGCATCCTGACCAGCCGCGACATCCGTTTCGAGAGCCGCTTCGGGCTGGCCATCGAGAAGGTCATGACCAAGAAGCTCGTGACCGTGCCGGTCGGGACCTCCCTCGAGGAGGCCGAGAAGGTCTTCCACGAGCACAAGATCGAGAAGCTCCTGGTCGTCGACGACAGCTATCACCTGAAGGGGCTCATCACGTACAAGGACATCCTCAAGAAGATCCAGTACCCCGACGCGGCCAAGGACAACATGGGCCGGCTGAGGGTCGGGGCGGCCATCGGCGTCGGGTCCGATTTTCTCGACAGGGCCCGGGCCCTGGTCGACGCCAAGTGCGACGTCCTGGTCGTCGACAACGCCCACGGCCACTCCAAGCGGGTCCTCGAGACGGTCCGGATGCTCAAGAAGGAATTCCCCGGCCAGGAGCTCATCGCCGGCAACATCGGCACGGCCCGGGCCGCCGAGGAGCTCATTGACCTCGGCGTCGACGCGGTCAAGGTCGGGGTCGGGCCGGGGTCCATCTGCACGACCCGGGTCATCACCGGGGCCGGCATCCCGCAGATCACGGCCATCTCGGACGTTTACAAGGTGACCAGCCGCAAGGGCGTCCCGCTCGTCGCCGACGGCGGCGTCAAGTATTCGGGGGACGTCACCAAGGCCGTCGCCGCCGGCGCCGACTCGATCATGCTCGGCAACCTTCTCGCGGGCACCGAGGAGGCGCCCGGGGAGGTCGTCATGTACCAGGGGCGGGCCTACAAGCTCTACCGGGGCATGGGCTCCCTGTCGGTGATGAAGGAAGGCAAGAGCCGCGACCGCTACATGCAGGACACCCTCCAGAGCGACGCCAAGCTCGTCCCCGAGGGCATCGAGGGCCGCGTCCCCTACAAGGGCAGCACCATGGTCACCATCCAGATGCTGGTCGGAGGGCTCAAGGCCGGCATGGGTTATGCGGGCTGCCGGACGATCGAGGACCTCAAGACCAAGTCCCGGTTCATCAAGATCACCCAGGCCTCGCTCAAGGAGGGCCACGTCCACGACGTGGTCATCACCCAGGAGGCCCCTAACTACCACCTCGACTGAGATTCGGCCGAAGGAGAACGACAGATGCCGGATTACTGGATCAAGACGATCATCGCCATCCCTTTTTTGATCGCCGCGACGGCGGCCCTCCTGACCATGATGATCCTCATGGGGGGCGGGGAAAGGAAAGGCGACCCGGCCAAGCTCCGCCGGGCCCACAAGGTCTTCGGCTACGCCTTTGTCGTCCTGCTCGTCCCGCTCGTCTATTTCGGGCTGGGATTCGTGCGGGCCATGGGGGACGGCCTGTCGACGCGGGGGATCCTCCACGTCGTCCTGGCCGAAGCCCTGATCGCCCTGCTGCTCCTCAAGCTCCTCGTTGTGCGGTTCTTCAAGGGATTTCTCAAGAGCGCCCCGGCCCTGGGCATGGCTCTGTTCGCCCTGACCCTGGTGATATTCTTCATGACCGCAGGGTTCGTCTTCCTGGGGAGCCTCGGCGGCTGAGCCCCGCCCCAGCCCCTTATTTAACGGAGGCGATGCGGTTGCCGTTGTCCATGAGGACGATCTTGGGCATGAACAGCTCCATCTCGGCTTCGTCCATGTAGCTGTAGGCGGCGATGATGATCTTGTCGCCGACACCGACCTTGCGGCCGGCCGCCCCGTAGACACCGACCCGGCCCGCCCCCTCCGGCCCCTTGATGAGATAGGTCGAGAAGCGCTCGCCGTTAGAGACGTTCCAGACGTCGACCCTCTCGAAAGGGTGAAGATCGGCGGCCTTCATCAGGTCTTCGTCGAGCGACAGGCTGCCCTCGTACTCGATGTCGACGTGGGTCACGGTGGCCCGGTGGATCTTAGAACGAAGGAATGCTCTCAGCATGATGATCTCTCCTGCAGGCGGACCCGGAGGTTGTCGATGAGCCGGGCCCGGCCGATGAATACGGCCAATAAGACAAGCGTGTCCCCGCGGACCTCGGAGACCGGCTCGAGGCTTCCCGCTTCGAGGACCTCCGCATAGTCGAGCCGGGCCAGAGGTTCGCCGGCGATGATGTCCTTCACACGGGCGACGACGCGGGACGCGTCCCTCTCGCCTTCCCGGATGAGTCGCTCCGCTTCGGCCAGGCTTTTCGAAAGGATCCGCGCGGCCACCCTCTCGTCCGGGGACAGGTAGACGTTCCGGGAGCTCATGGCCAGGCCGTCCGGCTCGCGGACGACGGGGCAGACCGCGATCTCGACGTCGAGGTCGAGGTCGCGGGCCATCTTTTCGACGACGACGGTCTGCTGGGCGTCCTTGGCCCCGAAGAAGGCCACATCCGGACGGAGGATGTTGAAAAGCTTGAGAACGATTGTGGCCACGCCCCGGAAATGCCCGGGCCGGGTCCGCCCGCAGAGCCGGTCCTGGAGATCGTGGACCTCCACGT
>JAWOHF010000323.1:0-3121 GCA_046496285.1 Candidatus Aminicenantota bacterium | reverse complement strand
TCGACCGACTCGGCGATGAGCTTCTCCTTGCCGAAGAGGAAGGCGGCGGCGCCGGCCGCGGCCGAGTATTCCAGGGCGTCGCCGGGGGCCCCTGGGAGGTGTCGGCCCCGACGGCCAGGGCGTACTTGACGGCCCCGGCCTGGACCAGGCTCAGGGCGATGAACATGCCTTCGCTCCCGGCCTTGCAGGCGAACTCGAGGTCGGCCGTGTGGACGGCCGGCGTAGCGTTGATGGCCTCCGCCAGGGTCGCCCCGCTGGGCTTGACGGCGTAGGGATGGGACTCCGAGCCGATGTACACGGCCCCGATCTCCCGGGCGTCGACCCCCGCCCGCTTGAGCGCGTTCCGGGCGCTTTCGACGGACATGGTGATCGTGTCCTGGTCGAGGGAGGGCACGGATTTCTCCTCGAGCATCAGCCCCTTCTTGTAGCTCGGGGCGTCGGCCCCCCAGACCTTGGCGATCTCCTCGACCTTGATGCGGTTGCGCGGGATGTAGGCCCCGTAACCGATGATTCCAGCCATTCGCCTGACCTCCTTTCGGGACAGAGAAGGACTTCCGGTCCGCCTATGAGATGAGTGCGCCGGCCCTGTCAGACATTATTTCCGCATAAAAAAAAACGCGGATTCATCCTTCCATATCTCGGCGGCGAAGTCAAGCCGGCCGGACATTGCGGGAAGGGGCGTCAGCCGATCTTGATATTGCCCTTGTAAGGGATGACCCCGCGCGGCGTCTTGTCGAGGGTGAAGCCGATGGGCTTGGTGAACATCGGATCGTCATAGAGCTCCCGGAGGAATTTGTCGCGGAACTTGGGATGGGCGACGCTGGCGATGGCCAGGGCCTTCTCCCCCGCCGTCAGTCCCCGCAGGTCGGCGGCCCCGTACTCGGTGACGATGACCACCGGGTCGTAGGCCGAGGCCGTCAGGCTGACCCCGGGCGGATGGGCCTTGACGATCTTGGATTCGCCCTTGTCGGTGACGCTCTTGAAGGCGATGATCGGCACACCGTAGGCCGAGTCGTTCAGGGCCCGGACGAAGTCGGGCTGGCCGCCGACCCCGCTGTAATACCGGCGGGCGTCGATGTAGTCGGCCCAGACGTTGCCGAAGAGGTCGACGCCCATGGCCGTGTTGACCGAGATGAACGGGCTGTTGACGCGGATGACGTGGGCCGCATTGGTGATGGTGCAGGGCCTCATCTGGACGCCGGCCCGCATGTGGACGAACTCGTAGAGCTCCTGGGAGCCCATGATCAGCGAGGTCGTGCTGTAGCCCTTGTGCTGCTTCTTCTTGCGATTGGTGACGATGCCCGACTTCTGGAGCATCATCAGGCCGTCGCCGTAGAGCTCGGTCTGGATGCCCAGGTCCTTGTAGCCGGCCCTGCGGATGGTCCCGACGACGGCGTCCGGGATCTGGCCAATGCCGGCCTGGAGGGTCACGCCGTCGCGGATGAAATGTTCCGTGACGAGCTCTCCGATCCGCGATTCCTCGGCGGGCAGGTTGTCGAAGTCCGGCCCGGGGAAGGCGTAGACGGGCTTGACGTCGTCGTCGTCAATGAGGTAGTCGATCGATTGGGAATCGAGGATGGACTGGCCCTCGGTGAAGGGCATGCTGAAGTCGAGCTCGGCGATGACGCAGCGGGCCTGGTCGATGGCCGTGTGCATGGCCTCGACCGACAGCCCCAGGCTGAACTCGCCCGTGATCTCGTGGGGGCGGACCTTGAAGATGGCCAGGTCCGGGGCGAACGGCCGGCCCTTGCCGAGGAGGCTGTCGAGGTTGGCCAGCGTGCACGGCAGGTAATAGGCCCGGCCCTCGTTGGCCGCGTGCCTGACATCCCCGGCGGAAAAGAGAGAGAAGGTCATGATCCGGTCCTGAAGGCCTTCCTCGACATAGGGCACGGGCCCCTGGAGCAGGATGTGGACCATGCGGATGAAGGGCAGCCGGGGCGTGCGGGCCTTGATCGCGGCCGTCAGGGATTCGATGACGGCCGTCGGGGTCGCGGCGTTCGAGCCCAGGTAGCAGGTGATGACGTCCTTGTCCTTGAACTCCCTGGAAAGGACCTCCGGGATCTGTCTCAGGGTGATGGCTGTCGGTTGATCACGCATATGATGGCTCCTATCCTGAAGGATAGATGATAGCCAATTTACGGGCCGCGGGCAAGGCCCGGACGGGCCGTCACGGGCCGGGACCGCCCGCTGGACGGACCCGGAGCCCCTGTGCTAGACTTGCGCCGGACCATGAGATTCGGGCCTTTCGAGCTATCCGTTCACAACCACGGCTCGCTCCGCCTCGACGGAGGCGGGATGTTCGGGACCGTCCCCAAGGCCATTTGGTCGGGTCTTGTCCCCACGGACGATCAGAACCGCATCGAGCTGGCCACCCGCTCCCTGCTCATCGAAGCCGGGGACAGGACGTTCATGATCGACGCCGGCAACCCCGACGTCTGGCCGGAGAAGCTGCGCCGCATCTACGACTTCCGGAACTATCCCATCGAGGCGACCGGCCGGGACCCGGCGACGATCACCGACATCATCCTGACGCATCTGCACTTCGACCATTCGGGGGGCATCACGCGGACCCGGCCGGAAGGCGGCCCGCCCGAGGTCCGTTTCCCGAACGCCGCCCTCTACGTCCAGGCCGCGAACTACGAGCTGGCCCGCGACCCCAATCCCCGCGAGCGGGCCAGCTATCTCCGGGAGAACGTCCAGGCTCTCAAGAGGTCGCGTCTCGTCCTGACCCGCGGCTCCGAGGACATCTTCCCCGGCATTCGGGTCCATCGGAGCGACGGCCACACTCATGGATTGCAGTGGGTCGAGGTCCGGGACGGAGACCGGGTCGTCGCCTTCCCCTCCGACATGATCCCGACCTCGCACCACGTGCCGCTCACGTACGGCATGGCCTATGACATGTCGGCGGAGCTCCTTCTCGAGGAAAAGACGGGCCAAGGGCTTACCGCCTACAAAAAATACATGCAAAAAATAGTTACAAGCGGTTACATGAAGATGCAACAAAGCATTCATTTGCAAGAATTGATTAACAAAGGTAGCATACCTGACCCTGGTACAAAAAGACTTTCTTGAGCGAGGGAAACATCATCACGCAGTCCCTTGCGTCATGCTGCTCGTCAAT
>JAWOHF010000202.1:0-7768 GCA_046496285.1 Candidatus Aminicenantota bacterium | reverse complement strand
GACATCCACGCCGGGGAGCGTCTGGTCCGGGTCAAGGGCAAGGGCCGGAAAGAAAGGCTCGTGCCCTTCGGCCGGCAGGCGGCCGAGGCCCTGGAGGCCTATCTGCGGGCCCGGCCACTCCTCGTCCTGCCGGAGGTCCATGTGGGTGTACTTCTGGGTCGTGGCCAGGCTGGCGTGCCCCAGGAGCTCCTGGATGACCCTCAGGTCCGCGCCCCGGCCGAGAAGATGGGAGGCGAAGGAATGCCGGAGGGAGTGAGGGCTGATCTTTCTGGCCACCGCCGTCCGGCGGATGTACTTGCGGACCATCCGCTGGACCGAGCGGGACGTCAAGCGCCCGCCCCGGTAGTTCAGGAAAACGGCCGTCACGTCGGACTCCGGCCGGACGAGGAGGGGCCGGGCCCGCAGATAGGCCTCCAGGGCCTCGGCCGCCTGCCGGCCGAAGGGCACGAGCCTTTCTTTCCGGCCCTTGCCCTTGACCCGGACCAGACGCTCCCCGGCGTGGATGTCCCCGGCCTCGATGCCCACCAGCTCGCTGACCCGGATGCCCGTCGCGTAGAACAGCTCCAAGACCGCCTTGTCCCGCAGGTCCAGGGGCTTGCCGGTCCGCGGCAGGTCGAGGAGGGCGACCGTCTCTTCCTCGGACAGGAAGGACGGCATTTTCTTCTCCTGACGGGGCGTTGCCAGGACCTTGGCCGGGTTCTCTGCGATCCATTTCCTGCGGACGCAGAAATCGTAAAAGGAGCGCAGCGCGGCCAGCTTGCGCCCGATGGTCGATCTCTTCAGCCGGTCCTCGTGCAAGCCGGCCAGGAAGCCGCGCAGGACGACCACGCCCGCCTTGTTCCAACGGACCTCGGCCTCCTTGAGGTACTCGGCGACCTGCCGGAGGTCGCGCCCGTAGCTCGAGACGGTGTGGGGCGAGGCGTTCTTCTCGTGCTTGAGGTAGGCCAGGAACTCAGCGATTTCCTTGTTCATCGGTGCCGTCGGGCGACTCCCCTTCGGGTCCGGTTGGTCCGGGCTCGATCGGCCCGGGTGCGGCGGTGTCGGCCGTCGCCCGCTCCCAGATCTTCTCCCGGGGCGCCGCCTCCTTGAACGCGCATTTCTCGTTCTTGCAGAAAATGTACGGATCGCCCTTGATGAGGTTCTTCTTGAACAGGATCTTGGCCCCGCACTGCGGGCAGGCCCGGCCGATGGGCTCGTCCCACGAGGCGAAGGTGCACTTCGGATAGCCGCTGCACCCGTAGAAGAGCTTGCCACGGCGGGTCTTCCGCCTCAGGATCTTGCCGCCGCCGCAGGTCGGGCAGAGCAGGCCGGTCTCGGTGTTCTCTTTCTTGATGTACTTGCACTTCGGGTAGCTCGAGCAGGCCACGAAGGGCCCGAACTTGCCGAACTTCTGGGCCAGCTGGGAGCCGCATTGCGGGCATTTCTCGTCGAGCGGCTTGGATTCCCTCTTGTCCAGGCTCTCGCGGAACTTGCATCCGGGATAGGCCGAACAGGCCTTGAACTGGCCGAAGCGGCCGCTCTTGATGACCAGCGCCGCGCCGCAGGTCGGGCATTTCTCGTCGATAGGGATCCCGGTCTTCTTGACGCCCTCGGTCTCGCCGCCCGCCTTGAGGTAGGTCTCGAGGAGCTCGTAGTACTCCTTGAGGCTGTCGACGCCCTTCCGGGCGCCTTCGGAGATCCCGTCGAGCTCCTCCTCCATGTGCGCCGTGAACTTGTATTCCATGAGCTTGGCGAAATGCTTGACCAGGAAATCCGTGACGTACATCCCCAGGTCGGTGGGCCTGAACTTGCCCTCCTCCTTGACGACATAGGTCCGGGTCTGGATGGTCGCTATGGTCGGCGCGTAGGTGCTCGGCCGGCCGATGCCGCGGGCCTCGAGTTCCTTGACCAGAGTGCCCTCCGTGTAGCGGGGGGGCGGCTCGGTGAACTTCTGCTTGGATTCGAGCTCCAGCAGCTTGAGCGTCTCTCCGGCCGCGGCCTTGGGCAGGAGCTCCTTGTCTCCGCCGCCGTTCGGCCAGGCGGCCAGGAAGCCTGGGAACTTGACGACTTCGCCCTTGACCTGGAAGAGGTAGCGGCCGGCCGTGATGTCGAAGGCCGTCTCCTCGATGACGGCCGCGGACATCTGCGAGGCGATGAACCTGGTCCAAATGAGCTTGTAGAGGTCGTACTCCTCCTTCTTGAGGAAGGGCTTGACCTTGTCCGGGGGCAGGTCGAGGTGGGCGGGCCGGATGGCCTCGTGGGCGTCCTGGGTCTTCTTCTTACTCTTGTACTCGTTGGGCTTGGCCGGAACGTGGGCGGGCGAATAGGTCTGCCCGATGTAAGCCCGGGCGGCGGCCTGGGCCGCGTCGGAGACCCGGACCGAATCCGTGCGCATGTAGGTGATGAGCCCGGTCTGGACCCGGTCGCCGATGGCCATGCCTTCATAGAGCTTCTGGGCCACGAACATCGTCTTCTTCACCGGGAACCGCAGGAGCCTGAATCCGTCCTGCTGCAGGGTGGCGGTGATGTAGGGCGGTCCGGGGTGCTTGTGCTTGGCCCTGACCTGGACCTTGTCCAGGACGAACGGGGCCCGCCCGCATTCCTCCCTGACGATGCGGGCCTGTTCTTCATTCCGGACCTTGGCCTTCTTCCCGTCGATCTTGGCCAGCGCGGCCTTGAAGGCCGGCGGGGCCTGGGCCTCCAGGCGGGCGGCGATCAGCCAGTATTCCTCTTTGACGTGGGCGTCGATCTCCTTCTCCCGGTCGCAGATCAGCCGGAGAGCGACGGACTGGACCCGCCCGGCGGACAGGCCCCGGGAGATCTTCTTCCACAGGAGGGGGCTGATGCGGTACCCGACGAGACGGTCGAGGACGCGCCGCGTCTGCTGGGCGTCGAGCAGATTGAGGTCGATCTGCCCGAGGTTGTCGAACGCGGTCCTGACGCCGGCCTCGGTGATCTCGTGGAAGGTGGCCCGGAAGATCTGCTTGTTGTCCTCTTCGAGCAGCTGGCCGAGGTGCCAGGAGATGGCTTCGCCCTCGCGGTCGGGGTCGGCCGCCAGGATGACGCGGTCGCTCTCCCGGGCCGCTTTCCGGAGCTCGGTGACGATCTTCTTCTTGTCCGGGATGATCTCGTAGGTCGGGCGGAAATCGTTCTCGACGTCGACCCCGAGCTTCTTCTTGGGCAGGTCGCGGACATGGCCCATGGAGGCCTTGACGATATAATCCTTGCCGAGATAGTGGTTGACGGTCTTGGCCTTGGCCGGGGATTCGACGATGACGAGCGACTTTGCCAATTAGATTCTCCTCTGGAACTGTTTCCCCGGATGCTGGACGACGGCCCCCTTCAGTTCGAGGCCGAGAAGCAGGGCCAGCAGCTCGGACACGCTGAAGGCCGATCCCTCGGCCAGGTCGTCGATGTGGCGGACCTCATCGACGGACAGAGCATCCAACAGGGTTATTTCCTCCCGGCTCAACGCCGGCTTATTGTCCATCTTCTCTTGCTTTTGCGCAAGGAGTTTTTCCCGCCAGGGCGAGGGCAGCTCCCCAGCCACGTCCTCCCAGGACTCGACGAGCTTGGCGCCTTCCTTGATCAGGCCGTTCGACCCCCGGCTCAGGGGGGACGTCGCGTTGCCGGGCACGGCCATGACCTCCCGGTCCTGGGACAGGGCCAGCCGGGCCGAGATGAGCGATCCGCTCCGCTCGGCGGCTTCGACCACCACGATGGCCAGGCTCAGGCCACTGATGATCCGGTTGCGGACCGGGAAATTCATCGCGTGAGGCGCGGTCCCCAGGGGGAACTCGCTCAGGACGACGCCCTGCTCCGCGATCTTGTCGGCCAGGCCGGAGTTCTCCCCGGGATACATGACGTCCAATCCCGATCCCAACACGGCCACCGTCCTTCCATGTCTGAGTGCCCCCCAGTGGGCGCAGGCGTCGATCCCGAGCGCCAGGCCGCTCACGACAACGCAATCCCGCGAGGCCAGGTCGCCGGCCAGTCTTTCGGCCACGGCCCGCCCGTAGGGGCTGGGCCTCCTCGACCCGACGACGGCCACGGCGGGGTTTCGAAGAGCATCCATCCTTCCTCTGCAATAGAGGGCGAACGGAGGATCGAAGATCTCTCTCAGATGTCCCGGATACCCGGGATCCTCAATGGTCAAAAGAGTATACCCCTTTTTTCGGATAATTTCCAATTCTCTTCCCGCCCGGTCGAGGGGCTTCCGGCCAGCGATGTCCCGGACCAGGTCCTTGCCCAGCCGGAGCCCGTCGAGGTCGGCGGCACCCGCCCGGAAGACCTCCCCGGCCGAGCCGAAGCGCTCCAGGGCCCTCCTGGCCGCCGGCGACTGCCCGTGAAAGAGCAGGTGGAAAGCCAGCCAGTAGAGGGCCGAGTCGTCCATGCCGCCGTCTCCTCTGCAATAAAGACGCTCGGAACCTGCAATTTCTCTCACGGCCCGCGTTTTTGGGCCCGCCCCCCGCCGCTACGTCACCATCCTTCGCCTTGGACAAGAAGCGATGCGAGGCAAAAGGTTGGGAGGCTGCCGAAAAAGGGGCCGCAGGAGTGTCGTCGACGGGAGCATAAAGCGGTGGTTCAGCCGGACAGCGGGACGGATAAGGGCACCCTCGAAGAGGGCGGCTCGCGATGTCTGAGCCTGCTATGCTGAGGGCTAGTCTGGATCCCGCGAGTTTCGCGAGCCGCCGAATCCGGCCCGTTGGGAGGCGAAAAGAATCACCGCGCGGACGGAGAGGACACCCCGAGGCCCTTTCGCAGCCGCTGATGCCGAAGAGCTCTTTGGAGCGGCGAGCACGGACGGGGGTGCGCCGCGAGAGGAACGTCCCGAGCCGTAAGTTAAGGCGGAAGGCGGCGGATCACCTGCCGAAGAGGATGGAGCCGCCGGTGTAAAAGACTCCGGCGACGGCGCCCGTCATCAGGCAGGCCAGGGTGGCCGCCAGCAGGGCCCGGAAACCCAGCCGCGACAGGTCGCGCAACCGTCCCGGGGCCAGGGCCCCCACCCCGCCGACGAAGATGGCCAGCGAGGCGACGTGGGCGAACCCGCAGAGGGCGTAGGAGGCGATGATGGCCGACCGCGGATCGCGCAAGGCGCCGCTCGCGAGCAGCGCCGAGAGGTGATTGAAGGATACGACCTCGGTCGTCACCGTCCTTTCGCCGATGATCCTGGCGATGGCCGCGGCGTCGGCCGGCGGGACGCCGAGGGCGAGCGTAACCGGGTAGAAGAGATAGCCGAGGAAGGCCTCGAGAGACCAGGCGACGTTCCAGCCGAAAAGCCCGTTGACCAGACCGCCCGCCCAGCCCAGCCCCATGTTGACCAGGGCCAGGAGGCCCAGGAAGGCGATGAGCAGGGTGATGATCCCGCCGAGGAGCTTCAGGCCGTCGCCGGCGCCCCTGATGATGGCCATGATCAGGTTTTCGTCCCTTTCGTAATGGGGCCGGACGTCGACGCCGAGGGTCAGGGGTTTGCCGGTCTCCGGCATGACGAGCTTGGCCATGACAATGCAGGCCGGGGCCGAGATGAACGAGGCCGAGACGAGGTGCCCGGCGATCGTCGGGATCTCGCCCTGCAGGATCATGACGTACATGGCCAGGACCGTCGAGGCGATCGTCCCCATGCCCGCCGTGAGGATGGTCCCCAGCTCGGACTCGGTCATGCCCTCGAGGTGGGGCTTGACGATCAGGGCCGACTCGACGCCCACGAAGATGTTGGAGGAGACGGCCAGAGATTCGGCCCCGCTGATGCGCATCAGCCGGGTGAAGATCCGGGCGAAGACGCGGACCAGGAACGGCATGACCTTGAGGTAGTACAGGGCGCCGAGCAGGGCGGCGAAGAAGATGATGGTCGGAAGTCCCTGAAAAGCAAGGAAATAGCCGAGCGAGGTCTCCCCGGCCTCGTTGACCGTCCCGGGCGGCAGGGCCAGCCGGCCGAAGACGAACCGGGTCCCGGCCGTGGCGCTTTCAAGGACGGATACCACGGCCTGATTGACCCACAGGAAGACCCGGGCCCCGGCCGGAAGAACGAAGACGAACAGGGCCATGAGGAGCTGGAGCCCGAGGCCCCAGACCAGGACGCGGACATTGACGATCTTCCTGTTCGACGACAGAAGCCAGGCCAGGCCGACGAGCGCGAACAGGCCCCCGAAGCTGACGAGATTATGGACGCTCACGGCACCTCCCCCTTCTCCCCGGGTCTCCTATTCCAGGCGGACCGTCTTGCGCGACGAGGTCTCCCCCCGGACGATCTTCAGCCGCGACGGGGCGACATCCAGATACTCGGCCAGCCGCTCGATGACCTCGCGGTTGGCCCGGCCCTTCTCGGGGGGGGCCAGGACCCGGACCCGGAACTCTCCCTTGCCGAGCTTCTCGACGCCCGGGCTTTTCGAACGGGGCTGGACCTTGACCGCGAAAAGGACCGTCGTTCCCTCCTCGCCGGGCCGCGCCGCCCCCGCGGCTTTTATTTCCGGTCCCCCAGGACCGAGCCGTAGCGCTCGAAGAGGTCCTTGAGCTCCTTGCGGGTGACGACATAGCGGCTGATGTAGACCGACCAGGTCGAGCGGACGGGGTCGTTGGACTTGATCAGGACGTAGTCCCGCAACGAGCCCGTTCTCTTCTGGGGCGTGAAACGCAGCTCGACCTCCCGGGAATTCCCGGCCGGGATGCGCAGCGGGAAGGACAGGGGTTTGCCGCCGGCGAAGAACCGGATCTCCTCGTGGGACATGTCCACCTGGAGCTCCCGCTCCCCGACGCTCTTGACCTTGATCTTGACCGAGGGGGACTCTCCCTCCAGGCTCAGGCCCAGGTCGATGTTGTAAGCGTCGAGATCGATCTTAGCCGACGGCGGGACCTGGATGTCGACCGTCAGGGCCAGCTCCCGGCGCTTCTTCTCGGCGTCGTTGGAGACCAGGATGACGTAGCGCGTCAAGCGGCCCGAGTATCCGCGGGTGTCGAACGTGGCCTTGACCCGGCCCTCCTTGCCCGGCTCGATCTTCTGCTCGGAGAGCAGGGCCGCCGTGCAGCCGCACGTCGTCTCCACCCGTTCCACGACGAGAGGCTCGTCGCCCTCGTTCTTGAAGACGAACTCGTGGACCAAGACCTCGCCCTGCTTGACCTTGCCGAAATCGTGGGCCGTCTCCCGGAAGACGGCCCGGGCCTTCTTCGCGGCGACGGGAGCGCCGGAGGCGAAGAGGGCGGCGGCGGAAACGAGAACGGCGCCGAGGCGCAGCATGTGACGTTTTCTCATCGATGTCTCCTCATGGCCGGATGACCCATTTATACCGGAAACCGCCGGTCCTCCGCAACATCACTCGACCGTGACGCTCTTGGCCAGGTTGCGCGGCTGGTCGACGTCCAGCCCCTTGGCGGCGGCCGAGTAGTAGGCAAAAAGCTGGAGGGGGAGGACCGTCAGGAACGGTGAAAAGAGCTGATGGACCTCGGGGATGGGGAACACCTCTTCGGCCACGATCCGGGCCTTGGCGTCGTTCTCGAAGGCCACGGCCAGGACCCGGCCGCCGCGGGCCTGGACCTCGGAGATGTTCCCCAGCATCTTCTCGTAAACCCGGTCGCGGGGGACGAGGGCCAGGGTCGTCATGCCCTCGTCGATCAGGGCGATGGGGCCGTGCTTCATCTCCCCGCCGGCGTAGCCCTCGGCGTGGGTGTAGGAGATCTCCTTGAGCTTGAGGGCCCCCTCCAGGGCGATGGGGAAGTTGATCCAGCGGCCCAGGAAAAGGTAGTGCTCGCAGCTCAGGAAATTCCGGGCGACCCGCTCGATGTCGGCGGCCCTCGC
>JAWOHF010000129.1:0-2644 GCA_046496285.1 Candidatus Aminicenantota bacterium | reverse complement strand
TCTCCACACCCCCACAATAGGCTTCGGCCGAATGGTGTCCATAGGTAAACCGGCCCATTCCCCCATATGGGCCGATCTACCCATCCCCGCCGACGAGCGCTTTTTTTTACATAACAACAACGGTCTTTACACGGGCATGGAGTCGCGGGACGTTTTTTTCCCCGCCCCCTCGATGGGTGCGCCGGGAAACGGGTTGGCATGAGGATTGCAGTTCCCGCGATAGAGGATATTGCAGAGCTGAGGAGGTCACCCATGTTCATTATGAACTCGGTCCCCGCCGCCGGGCCGCGCGTCGGCCGGGCCCGTCCGCTCGCCGTGGGGCTCCGCAAGCGCCTTTCGGCCGTTATCCCGGTGTTGTTGATGCTCCTGACAGCCGGGCCCCTCCGAGGCCAGGACGACAGGCCCATCGAGGACGCTTGGAAGCGACTCCGGTCCGCAACACCGCTCTTTTCAGAGGGGGTGAAGGATTTCAATGAGGGCCGGCACGAAAGCGCCTCGGCGGCCTTCAAGAAATGCCTGATGGCCATGCCCGAGCACGCGCCCGCCGGTTATTACCTGGCGAACCTCAGCTATATCGGGGGCGATTTTCCGCAGGCCCTGGCCTACATGGAGAAGGCACTGGCCGCGCTGCCGCTCATGTACGAGCTCCAGGACTACGGCCTCAGCTCGAAAAGCAAGGACATTGACACCACGCTCCAGATGCTCACGACGCAGAAAGAGCAATCGATCTGCCGGGAGCTTCGGGAGCTCGAATCCCTGTCCAACGACCTCGCCAGCAAGAAGACCGCTTTGGAGGTCCAGGCCGAGAGAAGTCAGGCGGCCCGAAGCCGGCAGACCGCCCATTACCTTTATTTTACGGGCAACGTCCTCTTCCAGCTCCAGCGGCCGGCCGACGCCTATGAGAAATATCAGAAGGCCATCGCTCTCGATCCTCGGCACGTCAGCGCCTACAACAACACCGCGGCCATCCTCTACCTCGCCGGCGACGCCGCGGCGGCTCTGGCCCTGCTCCAGAGGGCCGAGAATGAGGGGCTCGAGGACAATCTGAACCTGAAGCTCAAACACCTGATCCATGAGGCCTTGGGCGAGCCCACGGAGGGCATCCTCCAGGAGGACCTGTCGCCCGACGGAGAAGGGGACCTGGGGGTCATGCGGTTCGCGCTGGCCGTCAAGGTCGAGGGTGCCGCCCACTCTCCCCTCTACGAGAACTGTTATATTGTCTACAGCCGGGCGACCGGGCAGGCGATCCTCATCGACCCCGGCGCCGAGGATCCCCGGATCGAGGGATTCGTCCGGGAGCGGGGCCTCGCGGTCAAGGCCATCCTGAACACGCACGGCCACAGGGACCATACGGCCGCCGACGGCCACTACGCGGAGATCTTCGGCGCGCCGGTCTGGATCCATCGGGGGGACGCCCGCGCTCTGGATGTCCCGATCGAGGGTTATCTCGAGGACGGCCAGACATTCGGACCCGATGGATTGACGGTCCGGGTCTTCCACACGCCCGGGCACACCAAGGGAAGCCTCTGTTTCCTGATCGGGGATATCCTCTTCTCCGGCGACACGCTGTTCCGGCGCGACATCGGTGTGGTCTCGTCCAGCAAAGGCGTGGCAACGTCCAACAAGGCCCGGATATCCATGGTCCAATGCATCAAGGACAAGCTCCTGAACCTGCCCGACGGGACGAAAATCTGCCCCGGACACGGGCGGACCTCGACGATCGCCGAGGAGAGGACCCTGAATCCGTTCCTTACGAAATAAGCGGTCGGGGGCCCGATCCGGCGGCGCGGCGGCGGGAGCGGCCGGGCGCTCTCTGCTCTCATCCGAGTTCGCCCCCCCGGGCCGACGTCCGGGCGGGCGGCCCTTCCTGCAACCTCAGCCAGGCCAAGGCGGCGCTCCGCAAGATCCGATGAGCGGGGTAGCGTGATAATGGGAAGGCTGGCTGGCGAGGCGCCAAGGTTTCAAAGGAAAAGGAAGCGGGGCTAAGGAGGATCCCTCTCCAGCCAGCGTTTTCATTATAGAGAATGCTCTCTCCCAAAGTCAATTGATAAAATCAATTATTTCCGAACGCTTGAATTTCGGGGCTTTCATTGTATACTATTTATATAGGATTTATAAAAGATTGGAGGCCCCATGCGCATCAGCGTTAAGATAGCGATACTGGCTGTGGCCACGCTTCTCAGCCTGGCCTGGTGGAAGGGCCTGAACGCCCTCCTTGACAGGGGGGTGGAGATGCCCGACAATGCCGCGATCGGAGAGAAAGACATGCCCCAGAAGATCAAGAAGACCGATAAGCAGTGGAAAGCGGAGCTCCCCGCCGAACAGTACAAGATCCTGAGAAAGGGCGATACGGAACGTGCCTTCACCGGGAAATTCAATGACTTCTGGGAGGCGGGAATTTTCGTCTGCGCCGGCTGCCGGACTCCGCTGTTCGCGTCGGACACGAAATACGAGCACGGGACGGGCTGGCCGAGCTTCACCTCGCCCGTCGACGACGGGAACATCGAATACAAGGACGACTATTCGCTCTTGATGAAGCGGGTCGAGGTCCGCTGCGCGGTCTGCGGCGGCCACCTGGGCCACGTCTTCGACGACGGGCCGGCCCCGACCTTCCTTCACTTCTGCATCAACTCGGCGGCCATGG
>JAWOHF010000057.1:0-8703 GCA_046496285.1 Candidatus Aminicenantota bacterium | reverse complement strand
CGGCCACATCGCGATCGTCACCCTGCTTCTTTTCTCCCTGTTCCGGCTGGCCCGGATGTCCGAGCGCGCTTCGAGAGCGGCCCTGATCGTCTTCCTGCTCTTCTACACCCTGCTCGTCGAGGGCCGGCCGTCAGTGCTCCGGGCGACCATCATGACCCTGTTCTTCCTGGCCGGCAAGCTCCTGTGGAAGGATGTCCAACCCCTGAACACGATCGCGGCCAGCGCGTTCGTCCTGCTCCTCGCCAACCCCGCAAGCCTCCACGATCTCGGCTTCCAGCTGACGTACGGGGCGACGCTGGCCATTATCGTTTTTTACCCTCCCCTCTTCCGGCGGCTGCCCCGCTTGCCCCTCCGGGCCTCGGAAATGACGGCCCTATCCGTATCGGCCCTCTTGGGGGTCCTGCCCCTGGTCGCCCGCAATTTCAACCGGGTGACATTCGCCTCGCTCGTGCTGAACTTCGCGGCCATCCCGCTGGTGGGAGTGGTCATGGGGCTGGGCTACGCCACCCTGCCTCTGGCGGCGGCCCTTCCGCGGGCGGCCGGGCTCACGGACGCCGCGCTGAAGTTCCTGGTCCGCATCTTCTCGTGGCTCTCCCATCTCCTGGACCCCCTGTTCCTTCTGTCCTACCGGGTGCCGACGCCGCGCGCCTGGACGCTCGCCGGATACTTCCTGTTCCTCGGCCTCGCCCTGGCCCGGCCGCGCTTCAGATGGCAGCGGGCGCTCGTCCTGACGGCCTTCGGGCTGTTCTTTCTGCTCCTCATCCTCCACCCGTTCCCTTCGTCGTCCCCCGACCTCAAGGTGACGATGATCGATGTCGGGCAAGGAGAGTCTTTCCTCGTCGAATTCCCGGGCTGCCGCAAAATGCTCATCGACGGAGGGGGGTTCGTCGGCAGCTCCTTCGACGTCGGCGAAAGAGTGGTGTCCCCTTTTCTTTGGTCCAAGAGCATCAGACGGATCGACATCCTGGTCCTCACCCACCCGCACCCCGACCACCTGGGAGGGTTGCCGGCCGTCGCCAGGAACTTCCGCGTCCGCGAATTTTGGGGAGCCTCGCCGGCGCCTGAGGACGAGGGATATCGGGGATTGATCGAGGCCCTGCCGGGCTCCGTGACCCGGAAACAGGTTTCCCGAGGCTTCCGGCATCGCGAAGGACAGGCCGTCATCGAAGCCCTGCACCCGGAGCGTTCGGGTGAGGCCGGGGCGGGCCCCGCGGCCAACGAAAGCTCGCTCGTGCTGCGGGTCGCCATGGGGGAGGTTTCCTTCCTCTTCACGGGAGATATCGGCGCGGCCACGGAAAAGGGGATCCTCGGCACGGGCCAAGATGTTCGGAGCACGGTCCTCAAAGCTCCCCATCACGGCAGCGCCTATTCGAGCTCCGCGGCTTTTCTCGAGGCGGTCGGGCCGCGGATCGTGCTCGTTTCCGTGGGGCAGGGGAACACGTACGGATTTCCGAGCCCCGCCGCCCTCGATCGGTGGGAGGAAGCGGGCGCCCATATCTTCCGCACCGATGTTGACGGCGCCGTGGAAGTCCGCACGGACGGCAGGGAGGTCCGCGTCCGGACCGCCCGCCGCGGCGACTTCCCATTGACACGCGCGACTAAATGAGTGATACTGGTACCAATAAGAGGAGCGATCGGGATGTTCACCAAAAGATTGCTTGTTTTGGTATTCCTGCCCTTTGTCCTGGCGGCCTTTCTCCATTCCCAGAGCGTGGTCGAGCTGGCCAAGAAGGAGAAGGAGCGCCGGGAGGCCCTGAAAGGCAAGCCGGCGACGGTCGTCACCAACGCCGACCTGGCCAAGGTCAGGAAAAAACCGTCCATCGAGCCGGCGGAAACGGCGATCGTCGAAGGCCAAGCCGAAGCCGAGGCCGCGGAACAGGCCGTCCGGGAGGGGGCGACCCCGCCCGAGACAGAGGAGGCCGCGGAACAGGCCGTCGCCGCCGCGGATGTGCAGGTCATCCCGGCCGAACCCGCCGAACAGTCCCCGCAGGAGCTCGACGCGAAGCAGAACGAGCTGCTCGAAGCCGCCAGCGAAAAGCAGGAAATGGTCGACCTCCTGGCCCTGAAGATGAACGCCCTCTACCAGGAATTCTACGGGCTGGACAATCAGAAATCCAAGGAGCTCCTCCAGCTCCAGATCAGCGATACCTACGACAAGCTGCTCAAGGCCGAAGCCGACGCGGCCAAGGCCAGGAAGGAAGTCGAGGCGTTTATCGCCGACAGAAAAAAGGCCAGCACCCCGGCCATCTGGATCAAATAGGCCGGGCTTCCCATGCTTGCCGGCAGCGGCAGGCTCCCCTCGCAAACCGTTCTGTCCGGGGCTCCGGGGAATTGAAAAATCCCCCGACATGCAATAAGATGGGGGGACCATGACCGCGACCGCCAACAAGAAAGCGGACCCTCAGCCTGCGTCGCCCGCGCGCTCAGGGAACCGCGCCCCGAACCAGCTCCGTCCCGTCAAGATCACCCTCGACTACCTCGAATTCGCCGACGGCTCGGCCCTCATCGAGATGGGCCGGACACGCGTCCTGGCCGCGGCGACGATCGATGAGCGGGTCCCGCCGTTCCTCAAGAACACCGGCCGCGGCTGGGTCACGGCCGAGTACGCCATGCTCCCCCGCTCGACGGGCGACCGGACGCCCCGCGAGCGGATGCCCGGGCGCGTCTCCGGCCGGACCCACGAGATCCAGCGCCTCGTCGCCCGGGCCTTGCGGTCGGTGACCGACCTCCGGGCCCTGGGAGAACGGCAGATCATCATCGACTGCGACGTCCTCCAGGCGGACGGCGGCACGCGGTCGGCCTCGATCACCGCCGGGTGCGTGGCCCTCGGGCTGGCCCTCAAGAAAATGCTCGACGACGGGCTCATCGACCACATGCCTCTTCGCCACCTCGTGGCCGGGGTCAGTGTCGGCATCGTCCGCGGCGTTCCCCTCCTCGATCTCGACTACGAGGAGGACTTCCGGGCCGACCTCGACATGAACGTCGTCGAGACCGACCGGGGCGAGCTTGTCGAGGTCCAGGCCGGGGCCGAGAAGAACCCGTTCTCGCGCCAGGAGCTGCTCCGCCTGCTCAAGCTGGCCGACCGGGGCGTCACCAAGCTCATCCGCATCCAGAAGGACGCTCTCAAGAAAAAAAGCATACTCTTCATGGCCTACGGCTACCAAGATAAATAAAGGGAGGTCGTCATGAACCTGACATCCTGGCTGATCGTCGCCGGCGCCGTCATCCTGTTCTTCGCCGTCGTCATCCTGATCATGGCTCTTCAGTACCGCAAGGTCGGGCCCAACGAGGCCCTGATCGTCGCCGGGGGCCGGAAGCGCTCCGTGACCCTGGCCGACGGGACCAAGCGCAAGGTCGGGTACCGCTATCGCCTGGGAGGGGGGGTCTTCGTCTGGCCCGGGATGGAGAAGGTCTACGCCCTGCCCATGGACGTCATCCCCGTCTCGATCCGCACCCCTGAGGTTCTGACCCATGGCGGTGTCCCTATTTTAGCCGAGGCCTCCGCCCAAGTGAAGATCGATTCCTCCGACGAGACCATCCACCTGGCCGCCGAGCAGTTCCTCGGCATCGGCCGGGACGGCCTGCGGGACGTCGTCGTCAACGTCCTCGAAGGCAAGGTCCGGGAAGTCATCGGGACCATGACCGTCGAGGAGATCTACCGCGGCCGTCACGAGTTCTCCAGCCGGGTCATCAAGGCCGTCAAGGAGGACTTCTCCCGGATGGGCCTGATCATGCTGTCGTTCGCCCTCAAAGACATCAGCGACACCCAGGGCTTCATCGACGCCCTGAGCAAGCCCCAGATCGCGGCCGCCAAGCGCGACGCGGTCATCGCCCAGGCCGAGACAGAAAAGGAATCCATCATCAAGTCCTCCCAGGCCCGCAAAGAGGCCGAGGTCGCCCGGCTTCAGGCCGAAGCCCTGATCGCCAAGGCCCAGTGGGAGAACGAGGCCAAGAAGGCCGAGTCCCAGGTCGCCGTCAACACCAAGAAGGCCCAGGCCGACCTCTCCTACGAGCTCGAGCGCCACCGCCTGAACCAGGACCTCAAGAAGGAAGAGGCCAAGGTCAAGCAGGTCGAGAAGGAGGAGGCCATCAAGATCGAAAGCCTCGAGATCGCCCGCAAGGAGAGAGAGCTCGAGGCCACGGTCGTCAAGCCCGCCGACGCCCGCAAGTACCAGATCAAAGCCGAGGCCGAGGCCGAAGAGTTCCGCATCACCGCCGAGGCCAGGGGCAAGTCCGAGGCCCTCAAGCTCGAGGGCCTGGCCGATGCCGACCAGATCAAAGCCAAGGGCCTGGCCGAAGCCGAGGCCATGACCCGCAAGGCCCTGGCCTGGGAGAAGTACAACCAGGCCGCCGTCCTCGAGATGTACATCAAGGCCCTGCCCGAGCTGGCCAGGGCCGTCTCCGAACCGCTCTCCAAGGTCGACAAGATCGTCATCGTCGGCGGCGACAAGGAGCTCGGAACGACCAAGATCACGGCCCAAGTCGCCCAGGTCCTGGCCCAGCTGCCCGAGGTCGTCAAGTCGCTGACGGGCGCCGACATCCACGAGTTCCTGAAAAAGAAGCTCTCCCCGGACGCCAAAGACGCGAAAAAGTGACCGCCCCGTCGGGCGTCGAGGCAGGTGAACCATGATCTCCGAAAAAGTCCAGCGGATCGGCGCTTCCCCGACCCTCAAGATCTCGGCCAAGGCCAAGGCCATGAAGGACGAGGGCATCGACGTCATCGACCTGAGCGTCGGCGAGCCCGATTTCCCGACCCCCGGCAACGTCAAGGACGCGGGCATCCAGGCCATCCGGGACGACTTCACCAAGTACACCGCCAGCGACGGCATCCTGCCCCTGCGGAAAGCCGTCGCCAAGCGCCTCAAGGAGGATTTCGGCCTCGAGTACGCCCCCAAGGAGATCATCGTCTCGGCGGGCGCCAAGAGCTCGCTCTTTCACCTCGTCCAGGCCCTGGTCGACGAGGGCGAGGAGGTCATCATCCCCGCGCCCTTTTGGGTGACCTACCCCGAGTGTGTGTCCCTGGCCAAGGGCAAATCCGTCGTCGTTCCGACCCGCGAGGAGGACGGCTTCCTGCTGACGCCCGAGGCCCTCAAGGCCGCCATCTCCCCGGCCACCAAGGCCCTCATCCTCAACAACCCCTCCAACCCGACCGGGGCGGCTTACACGAGAGACCAGCTCATGGGGCTGGCCGAGGTCGTCCGGGGCGAGGACATCTACGTCGTCGCCGACGAGATCTACGCTGGGCTGGTCTACGACAATTTCAAGTTCACGAGCTTCGCCGCGCTCGGCGAGGACATTAAGAAGAAGACGGTCGTCGTCAACGGCGTCTCCAAGTCCTACTCCATGACCGGCTGGCGCATCGGCTTCGCCGCCGGCCCGGCCGAGGTCATCGACGGCATGTCCAAGATCCAGAGCCACACGACCTCCAACGCCTGCTCCATCGCCCAGAAGGCCGCCCTCGAGGCCTACGACGGCCCCCAGCACGAGGTCCAGCGGATGGTCTCGGAATTCCAGCGGCGCCGCAACTACTGCCTGATGCGGCTGGCCGCCGTGCAGGGGATGTCGTGCTTCAAGCCCCAGGGCGCGTTCTACCTCTTCCCCAACGTCAGGTCCTTTTATGACAAGGAGGCCAACGGGGCCCGCATCCGGAACTCCTACGGCCTGGCCTATTATCTCCTCAAGGAGGCCCGGGTGGCCATCGTTCCGGGGGACGCCTTCGGCGCCGACGACCACATCCGGCTGTCCTACGCGACCTCGATGGCCAACCTCGAGAAGGGCATGGACCGGATCATCGAGGCCCTGGCCCGGCTCAAGACGGCCAAGACCGTCAAGCGGGTCGCGCTGAGCAACACCGTGACCAGGATCAGGAGATCCGTGCCCGTCGAGGCCCCGGTCGACCTCAAGATGCGCGACGGGCTGGTGGCCGAAATGGAAAGCCACATGGGCTACGAGGGCCGCCACGAGTGGAACGCCAACATCAACGGCGCCATCGTCCAGCTGCGGACCAACGTCGCCCATCTCGACGACTTCTGGACCGAGAACTGGTTCCCGGCCCAGCTCGAAGCCGAGCTCGAGCCCCACGGCATCCTTTACGCGGTCGACGGCATCGCCGGCCGCGAACCCCGGGCCTTCTACAACCCGGAGACGAAAACCGGCGTCCTGGTCAACGCCGACAATTACGGGCCGCTCCGCAGCCTGGCCCTGGGCCTGGTCGCGGACATCAGCGGGCGGACGGGCGCCGCCGCCGCGGCGGGGGCCGTCCGCGGCATGTCGGCCGACCTCGACGGCCACGGGCTCCTCCTCGTCGGCCCCCCGGGGACCAAGAAGACCGAGCTCTTTTTCGGCCTCCTCGCCGACCGGCGCTACAAGATCCACTCCAACGAGCTCGTCTTCGTCCGTCTCTCCGGAGGCCGGGCCGCGGCCGACTGCGCCGAGCGCAAGCTCTACATGCCCGCCAACACGGTCGAGCTCGACCCTCGCCTGGCGCCCCTGTTCGACCGCAGCAAGTGCGAGAACGTCGTCACCCGCAAAGAGGACTGCACGAACGCGGCCTGCCTGCGCGGCGACGACTGCCGCCTCGACCGGGGGTCGCCCTACTGCTACAAAGCCTCGAAAGAGGCCCACGTCCTGCTCGACCCGAGCTGGCTCGGAGGACCGGCGGCCGCCGTCAGGAGGACGAACTTGAAGTGGCTCTTCCTCTTGCGCAACGACGACACCTCGCCGGCCGCTGTCGAACTGGGCAAGGAAGAGGCCCTGAGGATCCTCGAGGCCGGGGAGGCGCCAGGCGCCAGGAAGGCCCTGACGGCCGGCAAGGCCCAGCCCTATTTCAACCCCCACCTCCTGGGGGCGACCCCGGAGAGGCTCGAGCTCGAGAAGCTTTTCTTCGGGCGCCTCCTCGACTCCGTGAAATGCGTCCTGTTCAACAGCGGCGCGGCCGGGGCGGACAAGATCAAGGAGCTCGTTTCGGCCGGCCGCTGAGGCCGCCCCAAGGGCCCTTCGGAGGGGGCCCGGCGCGGCTAGCCGGCAGGGGGGATTATCCTCATCAAAAAATCATCGCTCCGTTCACCCCTCGCGGTGATTGCCCCCTGATGGGGGCCGCCCAATAATGATAAACGGAGAAAAGCCCATCGGGGAGAGAGACGGGAATGCTGTCCATACGCTGAGAGGACTTGAAAATGCCGCCTTCTTTCTATATAAATGAGGTACATATGTCGGCCCAAAAGGACCGGAGGCACGTCCCATGAAGATCAACAAAAGGCCGGCTGCGGCCGGGTTCACGTTCATCGAGGTCATCGTCGTCGTCGGCATCATCGGCATCTTCCTGGTGGCCTCCTTCCCCAGCATCCTGAACACGATGGAGTCCCGCGACCTGGAAAACAACGCCAGGAGGATCCAGACCTACTTCCAGCAAACCAAGAATCGGGCCGTCGATACCAAGATCATCCACCGGGTGCGTTTCACCCGCATCACCGACACCAGCCCGGCCTACTGGACCTACGATATGGAAACCTTCCAGCTGAACGGCACCTGGGTCAAGACGGAAGGCGTGCCCCGCAAGGCCATCCCCTTCAAATTCGCCGTCACCCTGGACCTGCCGGCCGACGGGGCCGACTTCGTCGTCGACTTTTCCCCTCTCGGCACGATCATCAACCTCCCCGTTCTCGTTGGCACGCAGTATTCCATCACTCTCCGAAGCCCGAAACTCGACCGCCCGGGACAGATGGACCTGAGGGTCCTCAACCTGTTCATGGGCGGGTCGATCCAATATCTCAAGCAAAAGAGCTAAGGCCATGAAAACAAAGAAAAAGCGAGGATTCAGCCTGATCGAGGTCCTGGTCGGACTGTTCCTGGTCGCGGTCGCCGTGCTGGGACTGGCCCAGCTGTTCCTGTTGGCGGTGGCCAACAACCACAAGGCCGACCGCGTCTCGACGGCCACCAATCTGGCCCAGCAGCAGATCGAGCGTCTGCGCAGCCTGACCTCGGAAGAGCTGGTCGTCGTCTCCGCCCTGACCCTCGCGGAAGGGGACGAGGTCATCGACATCAACCTGGACCTCACGAACGACTACCGGCGGATCACGACGGTCGAAGTCACGGATTTCGTCTTCCTGGCCCGGGTCTTCGTCTACTCCGCCGAGAAGCTCGGCATTCCCGACCCCGAAACGCTCCTGGCCGACCCCGTCCGGCATCGGCCGCGGGCCTTCCTGTCGACGATCATCACCCGATGAACGGAGAGAAGCCCATGAGAACACGAAAAGAAGCATTCTCGAACCGGCGACGGGGCTTCACCATGATCGAGCTCATCGTCGGCAGCGCCGTCATGCTCGTGGCCATCCTGGGGGCCCTGGCCATCTACGCCCGCAGCAACAAGGTCTCGGTCGAACAGCAGATGGTCACCGAGGTCCAGAACGACGTCCGGGCGGCGATGTTCTTCGTCACCCGGGACCTGCGCATGGCCGGCGTCGGCCTGCCCGAGGAATACGCGGGCTGGTTCATCGAGGGCTGGGACAACGAGGACCAGGGCGGCGGTGCCGAGGTCCTCCCCGATCGCGTCCGCCTGATGGGCAACATCGAGGACCCCTTGAACCTGCCCATCCGGAACTACCAGGGGTCCTCGGTCGTCCTCGATATCGAGGACTACAGCTTCGAGCAATACCCTTACCCGGATGCGTACTACGCCAACAAATTCGCGATCGTCCTGCCCAA
>JAWOHF010000055.1:0-26909 GCA_046496285.1 Candidatus Aminicenantota bacterium | reverse complement strand
CGCCGGCCGCCAACAGCTGGGAAATCAGACCGCCGTCGCAGCTGGTCACCGCGCGGTGGAGCGCCGGGTTGCCCTGCTCGTCGAGAGCGTTGGGGTCGGCGCCGGCCCCCGGCGCTTCGGCGACGGGGGAACCGTCGGGACAGGTTCCCGGGGGTTTGGGGGGCTAGGGGGGATACCTATCGACAGAACCTATTCCACCAAATCCCCGGGAACGGGAGAAGAACCTACTTCTTGATGGATTCGAGGATGCTCTTGGCCTGCTCGGTCCGCGGCGTGTCCGGCTCGAGCGCGATGAATTTTTCCAGGTTCTCGGCGGCCTTGGCCATATCGGCCTTGTTGAGGAAGACGTAGGCCAGCCTCAGGTAGGGATCGGGCCATTCGGGCTTGATCTGGATGGCCATCTCGAAGTACTTCTGGGCCCGGTCGATGTCCTGGTTCGAAAAATAGATCTCGGCCACGTTGTAGGGCAGGAGCTCGTCCTCGGGGGCGACCTCGATCGAGCGCATGAAGTAATCCTGGGCCTGGTCGAACTTCCCCTGCCTCAGGTAGCACAGGCCGATGGCGGCCAGCCCTTTGGCCTTCATGGTCTTCCCCCCGGCCAAGTCGGCCTCGGCGTTCTCGAGAAGAGTGTTGTAGACTTCGATGGCCTTGTCGTTATCGCCCTTTTCCCGGTGACAATCCCCGATATTGAGGTAAACCTGGTAGGCCCCCGGGTTCTTCTTGAGGAACTCCTCGTACATGGTCAGGGCCGAGTCGTATTTGCCTTCCTCGAAGAACTTGTTGCCCTGCTCGAGGTCGGCGAAGGAGGCCTCGTCCTGGACGATGCCGCTGCCGGCGGCCTCTTTTTCCAGCCGGATGGTCAGCCTGGGGTTGGCCTCGAGCTGGCGGACGTAGACCTGTTCGCTGACGGGGAGGAATCCGGGAGCCGTGGCCGTGACCGTCCATGTGCCCGTCCCGAGGCCGATGATGCTCCAGACCCCTTTCTTGTCCGTTGCGGTGTCGAAGACGACGCCGGTCTCGCCGAACTGCATCGTGACCGTGGCCCCGGCCACGGGTTTGCCTTCCAGGTCCAACACGACGCCGTTGAGCCGGGCCTGCCCCCGCCCCGCCTGGGCGAGAGCCGAAGCGGAGGCCAAAGATATGATCAGAAAAAGCAGGGCGCATCTTTTAAGAACATCCGTTCTCATGGAACACCTCCAGTCCCCTTCATTATCCCCCTCCCCGGCCCGTATTTCAAGGGCCGGGCGAAATTGCCGCGGGCGTCAGTTCCGGAAATCGGCCGACGGGGCCGTGCCCATATCGAGGATGGCGACGAAGAGCAGTTGGGCGATGTCCTCCATGATCTCGGGGGTGACCAGGCTCAGGTTGTCCCGGGTGTTGTGGTAGGTCGGCTTCTCGGACCGGAAGCCGAAGGATCCCACGGTGACCCCGGGGACGCCCTTCCAGAGGAACCAAGTGACGTCCTGCCGGGGCCGGGCCAGGTTGGCGAACGAGCCCCCGGTCATGACCCGGTGAACGTATCTCTGGTTGGCCCGCTCCAGGAAGCCGTAGAGGGCCGGGAAGTTCCTGCCGGCCATGACGCTGATCTTGTCCCCCGAGCCGGGCCCTTCCATGTTGATGTAGGCCACGGTCTTGTCGAGCGGCACGACCGGCGCCCGGTTGACGTAGAAATCGGACCCGGCCACGGCCTGCTCCTCGGCCCCGAAGAGCAGGAACATGACGGAGCGCTTCGGTTTGACCTCGCAACGGGCCATGGCTTCGGCGACCCCCAGGGTGACGGCCACGGAGGTGGCGTTGTCGTTGGCCCCGGGCATCATCTGCCCGCAGTAGTATCCCAGGTGGTCCAGGTGGCCGCCGAGGATGATGACCTCCTCCTTGAGGGCCGGGTCGGTGCCCTCGAGGATGCCGATGACGTTCCGGCCGACGCCGTCGGGAACATGCCGGGTCGCCGTCCGGACGGTGACGATCTTTCCCGTGGCGAAGGAGCGGGGCTTGAGGGTCTCGCGGATGGCCTTGACGACCTCGCCGTGGGCCTTTCCCGTGCCGGCGAAAATATCGTTGGTCGCGGCCGCGCCGACGTGGCTGTAGATGAAGTCCTCGCGGTAGGCGTTGTTGGGGTTGCCGATGGGGCCGTAGTTGTAGAGCATGCCCTTGGCGCCGTGGGCCACGGCGTTCTCGAGCTTGTACTGGTGGAACGAATAGGGGCGCCATTTCTTGAAGGTCTCGGGGTCCTTGTCCGGGCCGTAGGGCACTTCGGATTCCATGAGCACGATCTTGCCCCGGACGTCGACGCCCTTGTACTCGTCGAAGCCGAGCTCGGGGGCGGTGATGCCGTAGCCGACGTAGACGACCTCGGCCGTCACCTCGCCCGTCCCCGACGTCCCGCCGGGGATGAACTCGTCCTCGAAGAGGTAGGACTTCTTGATGACGTCCTTGCCGTCCTTCTGGGGCAGATGCAGGGAGACCTCGCAGTCCTGGAGGACCAGCGTGTAGGGGTTGGGGAAGCTCTGGAAGAAAGTGCCGTCGTCGCCTCCGGGCTTGAGGCCCCAGGACTTCATCAGACCGGCAACCCATTCGGCGGCGGCATCGTACCCGGCCGTTCCCGTCAGGCGCCCGCCGTACTTTTCCGAGACGAGCTCCGTGACGTGATCGAGCAGGACGTGGCTGGAGATCCCGTGCATGGCCTGCAGGACCTTGGCCTCGTCCGAAGCCGGGGCCTGCGGCCCGGTCTGCTGGGAGGTCAGGCCCATCCCGGCCAAGGCCAGGGCCAGGATCAGGACGGGGATCGCGCGGCGGCGGATATTCATGGGGATTCCTCCTTGGTAATCAGGTGCGGCGGTATTCTACCGTCCCGGACGGCGACAAGTCAAAGCGAACGCGGGGGGACCCGGCGTCCCGGCGATTGGAGAAGGGCCTTTTTTTGGCTCATCTCCCATTTCCGGGGAACAGATGGCCATGAGGGGACGATAGACGTCCCCTCCCGGGGAGCCGTGGTTTCAGAATGGCCTAACGGACGGGGATGCGCTGCGAGAGGAACGTCCCTGAGCCGGCGGGGCTCAGTCGCTGAACTTGCCGAGCTTGGCCAGCTCGTCGTTGTAATATTTGCGGTAGAGGATCTCCCACTCCCGGGAGCCTTCCTCGATGGCCTTCTTCTGCGAATGGATCTTGTCGATGGCCTTCCTGTCCAGGGCTTCGTAGAGCTTCATCTCTTCTTCGATGGACTTGACGATGATGAGCCGGATCTCGTTGGGGTCATCCAGGAAGTCGACCAGGTCGTCCTTTTCGAGGACGGACAGGATCTGACGCGAGAGATAGTTGATCTTCTCCCGGGACAGGCGGCCGCTCATAGGACGATCCCCTTTTCCCGGGCCAGCTTGGTCTTGATCATCTTGAACATCTGCTGGTATTCGATGTTCTCCCGGCGGATCTTCTCCATGTGCTTGCTGAGCAGCTCCCGGACCTCCTGGTCGAGGCGGTCCTCCTTCTGGAACTCCTCGGTGAGGAGGCTGGTGATCTCTTCGAGCAGACGGGTCCTGTCTTCCATGATCAGCTTGGCTTCCTTGGTCAGGTTGCGCAGGATCATCGATCCGAGATGCTCGATCTGGTTCTTGTTGAGCCGCATAACCTGAATACAATACATTAGGTTTGCGGAAAATTCAAGGACGATTTGAAGACGGCCGGCCGCCCGCGGCCCGGCGGACGGAGTTAGCCGACGACCAGGAAGGGCCGGAGGCTTTCCCCGTCAGGGGAAAATTTGGCGAGGGCCAGGAAGCGGCCGTCGCCGTCGAGCAGCCGGCAGAGCGCCGATCCAGGCGGGGAGGCGGCTCCTTCCGGGAAGCCCGAGGCCAGATGGACCGAAGAGATCGGCGCCCCGTTCCGGATCCGGTGGACGGCTTCGGGGCTGACGACGGCGGCCGGAAAATCGGGAAGGAGCTTTTCCAGGGGCAGGACGACCGAGGAAAGCTCGCCCGCGGCGGCCGCTGCCTCGATCCGGACGAGGGGATTGGCCATTTCGAGCGTGTAGGGCCCGACGGATGTCCGGCGGAGGGTGTGAAGATGGGCCCCGCATCCCAGATCCCTCCCCAAGTCGTGGGCCAGGGACCGGATGTAGGTGCCGGATGAACAGACGGCCCTGAAGGTGATCAGAGGGGGCCGATATGCGAGGGCTTCGAAAACCCGGACGTGGACAGGGACCGGCTTCAGGGTGAATTCTTTGTCGGCCCTGGCCAGCCTGTAACCGGGTGTCCCGTCGACCTTCTTGGCGGAGTAGGCGGGAGGCGTCTGCAAGACCTTCGCTTCCATGTTCTTCATGGCCCTGGCGAGGTCTTCGGCGGTTGGGAGATCGAGGCTCTCGGGGGATGTTTGCCGGCCGGAGGAATCGTAGGTATCCGTCGCGAAACCGATCCGGATCGCGCCTTCGTAGGACTTGTCGTGTCCGGAGAGGTAGGGAAAGAAGCGGGTCGCCTGTCCGACAGTGACGAGCAGCACGCCGGTGGCGTCGGGATCGAGCGTTCCCCCGTGTCCGACCCGGCGGAGGCCAAGGAGCTTCCTCACCCTCTGGACGATGTCGTGGGAGGTGGGCCCGGCGGGCTTGTCGACGATGATCAGGCCGTCCATAACGGCTCTTCGGGGAGCCGGTCAGCCCGATGCCGGGCTGTCTTTGTCCGGCGTGTCGGCCAGAAGGGCTTCTACGGTCCTGGGGACTTCCACGCTGAGCCGCTCATAGGGCCCGTAGACCGTGAATCCGGAGGCGTGGACATGTCCGCCGCCCCCGAAGTGTTCGGCGACCCGGGCGGCGTTGGCCCGGCCCTTCGACCTCAGGCTGACCCGAAATGTCTCGGGGCTCATCTCCTTGAAAAAAAGGACCATTTCGACGCCTCGGATGGACCTGGCCAGGGTCGTCATATCCTCCGTATCGACGGCGTTCATGTTCAGGGACTCGACGTCGCCTCTGAACATGCTGATGCAGGCGATGTTGCCGCGCTCGTTCATGGTCAGTGTGGAGAGGACCCTTCCGAGGAGACGGATCTTTTCCGGCGGGTTGTTGTTGAATAGTCTCTCCGACACCCGGATGGGGCTGGCGCCGAGGCGGACGAGCTCGGTCGAGGCCCCCAGGGCCCGGGCCGTCGTGTTGGAGAACTGGAACGATCCCGTGTCCGAGGCGATGGCGCAATAGAGAAGCTCCGCGATCTCCGGGGTCGGCGTGATCCCCAGGAAAGGGCAGAGCTCGAAGGCCATTTCCCCGACGGCGGGGGCCTCGGGGTCGATCCAGTTGATATCGGCGTAGGGGGTGTTCGAGTAGTGGTGGTCGATGTTGATCTTGTAGGCGCTTTGGAGGCCCTCCTGTCCCGACCGGGAAACGTCGGCGCATTCGAGAAGGACGACGGTGTCGAACTCCGAGGCGTCGATCTGTCCGATCCGGACCCGGTGCGTCTCGGGGAAGCTCGAGAACGGCACGGGGGTTTCGTCCCGGTTGACGATAGCCGCCTCTTTCCCCAGGATCTCGCAGGCCAGGGCCAGGGCCAGCGCGGTGCACAGAGAGTCGCCGTCCGGCCGGAGGTGGGAGGTCACGGCGATGCGCCGGGACCCTTTGATCCTTGCCGCGATACGCTCCCGGGGGTCAGTCGTCATGTTCCCTCACCTTATCGATCAACCGGTCGATCCTGTCCTGGAGCTCGGGGCTCCTATCCAGGACGAAAAATAGTTGCGGATTATACTTCAATTTGACGCGGGAGGCAAGGGCCTTCCGAAGGGCCCCCTTGCTCTTTTCCAGCCTTTCGAGAAGGGCCTCCGGATCCCGGTTCCCGAAAACGCTCAGGAGGACCCGGGCCGTGAGCAGGTCGGGGGTCACTTCCACCGCGGTCACGGTCAGGAGCCCTGAAGAGGCGTCCTGGAAGTCGCGGATGAGGAGGCGTCCGAGCTCCTCCTGGATCAGCTCCGCGACGCGGCGGGTGCGGAAGCCTGGTCTTTTCATCGTCGTGCGGAGGTCTCCGGGCTAGAAATAGCGGATCTCCTGTCCGGCGACCTCGGCCCCCTCGAGGCTCCGGGCGTCGGAGAGGACCCGGGCGAGAAGGTCCTCGACGACTCTGGGCTGGCTGTTGAGGGTCGCGACCCCGACCAGGGCCCGCTGCCATTTGTCCTGATGGTCGATCTCGGCGACGGCCGCGTGGTAGCGGCTCCGGACCCGGTCCTTGAATCCGCGGAGCACGCTCCGTTTGTCCTTCAGGGATCGGGCGTGGGGGAAGAACAACTCGAGGACCAGGACGCCGACGACCATGGGAGCCCTCCCGTGCCCCTAGACGGCTTTGATCTTTTCCAGGATGAACGTTTCGATGACGTCGCCGGGCTGGAAGTCCCCGAATTTATCGAGGCCGATCCCACACTCGTAGTCCTTCTTGACCTCGGTGACGTTCTCCTTGAGGTGTTTGAGCGAGGAGATCCTCCCCTGGAAGACCACCTGCCGGCCGCGGAGGATCCGGGCCTCGGCGTTGCGCACGATCTTCCCGTCCTTTACGATGCAGCCGGCGATGGACCCGATCTTGGGGATCTGAAAGACCCGCCGGACCTCGGCCCGTCCTTGGAAGGTCTCTTTGATCACGGGCTCGAGCAGGCCGATGACGGCCTTTTTGATGTCGTCCGTGAGCTGGTAGATGACCTTGTAGACGCGGATCTCGACGCCCTCGTTCTTGGCCAGCTCGAGGACCTTCGCGCCCGGCTTGACGTTGTATCCGATGATGACGGCCTTGGAGGCCGAGGCCAGCAGAACGTCGGCTTCGGTGACGGCCCCGGAGGCCGCATGGACAATCTTGATGGTGACCTTCTCGGTGCTCAGGGAGGGGACGGTTTCCGTCAGGACCTCAATGGACCCCTGGACGTCGGCCTTGAGGATCAGGGCCAGCTCTTTGGCCTGGCCGCCTTCGATCCTCTTGAAGAGCTCATCGAGGGTGAACGCCCCCGGTTTGCCGGCCTCCTGTCTCTTGGACAGGGACCTCCTGTAGTCGACGACCTGCTTGGCCGCCGGCAGGCTTTCCAGGACCTGGAAGAGATCGCCTGCAGCCGGGACTTCGGAAAAGCCCATGACGCCGGCCGGCATCGACGGGCCGGCGCTTTTCAATCCCTGTCCGTGCTCATCGAAAAGGGCCCGGACCTTGCCCATGGTCTTGCCCGAGACGAAGGCCTGGCCCGCGGCCAGGGTCCCCTGCTGGACGATCACGGTGGCGATCGGGCCCTTCTGGCTGTCGAGACGGGCCTCGAGGATGACGCCTTGGGCCGGGACGCGGGGATCGGACTTGATCTCGAGGATGTCGCTGAGGAGGAGGATCATCTCGAGCAGGTCGCCGATGTTCTTCCTGTCCCGGGCCGAGACCTCGACGCTGATCGTCTTGCCGCCCCAGTCCTCGACCAGGAGGTTTTCCTTGGACAGCTGCTGCTTGACGCGGTCTACGTTGGCCTCCGGCTTGTCGATCTTGTTGATGGCCACGATGATGGGAACGCCGGCGGCTTTGGCGTGGTCGATGGCTTCCTTGGTCTGGGGCATGACCCCGTCGTCGGCGGCCACGACCAGGACGACGATATCCGTGACCTTCGCTCCGCGCGCCCGGAGCTGCGTGAAGGCTTCATGGCCCGGGGTGTCGACGAACGTGATCGACCGGTTCTTGACCGCGACCCGGTAGGCGCCGATATGCTGGGTGATGCCTCCCGACTCCTTGTCGACGAGATTGGAAGACCGGATGGCGTCGAGCAGTGTCGTCTTGCCGTGGTCGACGTGGCCCATGATGGTGACGACGGGGGCCCGCGGGACGAGCTCTTCGGCCCGCCCTTCGCCCTGACGCCGCATCCCCTCTTCGAGGGTCACGAACTCGGCATCGATGCTCGTGGAGCGGGTGATGACCGCGGCCAGCTCGGCGTCGACGAACTCGTTAAGGTCGGCGGCAAAGCCCTTGGCCCTAAGCTTTTCCAGGAGATCCTTGGGCTTGATCTTCATCAGCTCGGCCGCTTCCTTGAGGCGCAGCCCTTCCCTGAGCCGGACTTGGGCACGCGGCTTGGGGGCTGTCTGCGCGGGAGCGGCGGGCTTGGCAACTGCCGGCTTAGGAGCTGCCGGAGCTGGAGTCGCAGGCTTCGGGGCCACAGGCTTCGGAGGTGTCTGCGCGGGAGCGGCGGGCTTGGCAACTGCCGGCTTAGGAGCTGCCGGGGCTGGAGCCGCAGGCTTCGGGGCCACAGGCTTCGGAGGTGCCTGCGCGGGAGCGGCGGGCTTGGCAGCGGCCGGCTTGGCGGCGGTCTCCTTAGCGGCCTTCTTCACGGGTGCTTTTTTGGTTGGTTCATTCATTGGTCTGTTCTTGCTTGATGGAAATTTTCCAGCCCACGAGCCTGGAAGCGAGCTTGACGTTGATCCCCTTCTTGCCGATGGCCAGGGAGAACTGATCCGCGGTCACCAGGGCCAGGAGAGCTTGCTCGTTCCGGCTCGCGATCTGGAGCTGGACGGGCTTGGCCGGACTGAGGGCGGCTTTGGCGTAGGATACAAGGTCCGGGGACCAGGGGATGATGTCGATCTTCTCCCCGCCGAGCTCCTTGGAAATGGCCAGGATCCGGTTCCCCTTGACGCCGATGCAGGCGCCGATCGGGTCGATGTCCCGTTCGCGGGAGGCCACGGCCACCTTGGCCCTCTCTCCGGGCTGGCGGACGACCTCCTTGATCTCTATCGTCCCGTTGGCGATCTCCGGGATCTCGGTTTCGAGGAGCCGCGCCAGGAAGCGGGGGCTGGTCCTCGACACGAAGATCTGAGGGCCCTTGTTCCCCCTGAGCACTTGGACGATGACGGCCTTGACCAGGTCCCCCCGCGCGGGCTCCTCGTCCGGGAGCTTGTCACGTAGGGGCAGGGCCACTTCGGTCCTGTTGACCTCGAGAACGATCGAGCCGTCCTCGATGCGTCGGACGACGCCCGTCACGATCTCACCGAGGCGCGGGGCGAAATCCTCGTAGATCTTTTCCTGCTCGGCGTCCCGGACCTTCTGGAAAATGACGTGCTTGGCGGCCTGGGCGGCGATCCGGCCCAGGGTTTCGGAGGGCAGATCGATCTCCACGGTGTCGCCCGGCTTGACTCCCGGGTCGATCTTCCGGGCCTCTTCCAGGGAGATCTCCTCGGCGGGATTCTGCGGGTCGTCCGCCGCGCGCTTGACGGCAAAGACCCGGAGCTCACCCTTCTCGGGCTTGAAATGGATCTGGATGTTCTCTTTGTGGGTGAAAAACCTGGTGGCGGCGACCTTGAGGGACTCCTCGATGGCCCGGATTATGACCCGAGGCTCGACATCCCGCTCTTTGCTGAGCTGCAGGATCGTATTCCAGACGTTGACTTTCATCTTCTATTCTCGAGTCCCGGCGGTGCGAATCCAAGGAGCAGGGATTATATCGGAAATCGCCCCGGAGTGCAATCCGCCGGGCTCGATCTCCCGTGGAGGCTGTAAGGGCCGCAGCCGGTGATGCGGACGTCGACGAATCGGCCGGCGGGGTCGCCGGCGGCCTCGAAATTGACGACCTGGCCGCCTTCCGACCGGCCGGCGAACCGGCCCCCGCCCTTGACGCTCGGGCCCAGGCAGAGGATGCGGACCTGGCGGCCGATGAACGAGCGGTTGATCTCGATCTGAATGGACCTCTGGAGGTCCTGGAGGGCGATGAGCCGGCGGCGCTTGACCTCCAAAGGGACGTCGTCGGGGACCTTCGCGGCCGCGGTCAACGGGCGGGGAGAGTAGCGGAAGGAGAAGATGTTGGCGAAACGGACCCGGCGAAGGACGTCGCAGGTCCGCTCGAAGTCCTCTTCGCTCTCTCCCGGGAACCCCACGATGACATCGGTGCTCAAAAGGATCCCCGGGAGACGCTCCTGCAGGCGCGCTGCCAGGGCCAGGTAATCCTCCCGGCTGTACCCGCGGTTCATCCTGTCGAGCACGCGGGAGGACCCGGATTGAAGCGGAAGGTGGATCTGCCGGCAGACCTCGGGGCATCTCGCCATGGTCCGGATGATATCGTCGCCGAAGTCCCTGGGATGGGAGGTCAGGAACCGGACCCAATCGATGCCTTCGACGGCACAGACGTCCTCGAGCAAGGCCGCGAAACCCCGGGCCTTCTCCGGGTCCCGATAAGAGTTGACGTTTTGACCGAGCAGCTGGATCTCCTTGAAGCCGTCCGCGGCCAGGGACCGGACCTCGCGGAGAATGCTCGAGGACGGACGGGATTTTTCCCGCCCGCGGGTGAAGGGGACGATGCAATAGGAACAGAAATTGTCGCAGCCCTCCATGATCGGGACGAAGGCCGAGACCCGGCTCACGCGGACGGCCGTCCCTGCTCCGAATTCCTGCCATTCGGGCGACCACTGCGTCCGGACGCAGGGCTTCTCCGCGGCCAGGGCCAGGACTTGGGGGAGCTCAGCGTAGTTGGCGGGCCCGATGACGAAGTCGAGGAAGGGCCTGTTCTTGAGAAGGTCGCCCCGGGCGACCTGGGCCACGCATCCGGCGACCCCGATCAGAACGCCGCGCCGCTTCTTGAGCGAGGCCAGGCGTCCGAGGTAGGACCGGAGCTTCTCTTCGGATTTCTCCCGGACGCCGCAGGTGTTGACGACGATGATGTCGGCGTCTTCCGGGCGGCCGGCCGCGGCGGCGCCCTCCCGTTCCAGGACCCCGGCGATGTGCTCGGAATCGTTCTCGTTCATCTGACAGCCGAAGGTCCGGACGAAATACTTGAGCCCCTTCAATCCGGCCGTCATGATCTTCGTCCCGCCGCCCGGCGCCGCACCTCGGCCGCCTAGAGGATCTCTTCCAGGATCGCGGCCGCGTCCCGGACGAAGCCCTCGCATCGGGTCTTGTGGAGATCGAGGTCCTCGGCCTTCTTCTGGCCTGCCGGCGTCGAGATGTCGCAATCGAGGAGGTCCCGGCACTTGAGGTGGGTATGCCGGGCCTTGAACCGGCGGATGAACTCCTGGACCAGCGCATACGTCCTGTCGCGGGAGACGGCGTCCTCGGCTCTGAACCGGCCGTGCTTGAGGCCGATGGCCAGAAAGGCCCCCGTCACGGCGCCGCACCAGTCGCCGCTCCGCGCGATCCCGCCGCCGAAAGGCTGGGAGATCCGGAGAGCCGTCTCCCTGTCGAGGCCCAGCCCCTCGGCGAAGGCGGCGGCGACGGCCTGGGAGCAGCTGAAACCCTCCCGGAACAATGAAAGCGCCTGGTCCTGATGGGTCATGGTTCCGTCCTTTCCGTCGTGTCGTCGAGCATCTCGCGGGCCGTCTGCAGGGAGGCCTCGGTGATGCGGGCGCCGGCGATCAGCCGGGCGATCTCGATCAGCCGGTCCTCATGCTCGAGCCTGCTGACGCCCGTAAAGGTCCGCTGTTTCTCCATTTTCTTTTCGACCCGGAGATGATGGGCGGCGCGCGACGCGATCTGCGGAAGATGGGTGATGCAGAGGACCTGATGTCGGGCGGCCAGGCGCTGGAGCTTGTCGGCGATGAATCCGGCCGTCCGTCCGCCGATCCCCGAATCGATCTCGTCGAAGATCAGGGTTTTCGGGCCGTCCCGGTCCCGGCCCACGGACTTGAGGGCCAGCATCATCCTCGACAGCTCGCCTCCCGAGGCGATCCTCCGGAGCGGCCGGAGCTCCTCACCCGGATTCGGGGACAGGAGGAACTCGGCGTCCTCGGTCCCCCGGTCCCGGAAGGTCGCCGGGTCGTCCAGGACCGGGAGCATGCCGGTCAAATCGATCTTGAAGCGGGCCTTTTTCATGCCGAGCTGGGCGATCTCCTTCTCGATGAGGCGTTCGAGCCTTTCCGCCGCCGAGGCCCTGGCCCCGCCGAGCCGCCCGGCGAGGGCCGTGAAACGCTCGAATTTCTCGCGGACCTCGGCTTCTAGGTCCTGCAGCCTGTCCTGTCCGCCCGCAAGCGAAGCCGCTTCGGCCCGGAGACCCTCGAGATGGTCGAGGACGGCTTCGACGGTCGCCCCGTACTTGCGCTTGAGCTTTTCAATGGCGTTCAGGCGCTCTTCGAGCGCCTCCGGGTCATCCGGAACCTCGGAACGCCTGTCCTTGAACCGGACCAGGGAATCGGACACGTCCCGGAGCAGGATGGACGACCCTTCGAGGTCCCTCTGGAATTCCCCTAAGGCCGGGTCGTAGTCAGACAGCTCTCCCAATGTGGAGCGCAATCTGGCGAGCAAGGAGAGCAGGGAATCCTCGCGATGGTAAGCCAGGTCGAGGGCCCGGTCGACAAGGCCCGCGATCCTCTCCGTGTTCTTGAGCATCTCCCGTTCCCGGAGAAGTTCGGTGTCCTCGCCGGGCCGGAGCCGGGCGCCCTCGATCTCCCGGACCTGGAAGTCGACGAAATCGAGCCGCTGCTCGCGCTCCTTTTTCCTGGCCTCGAGGTCCCTTTTCTCGAGCAAAAGCCGGCGAAGCTCCCTGGCCGCGTAGGCCGTTCCCAAGGCCAGTTCGGGGTCTTCCAGGGCCTCGTCGAGAAAGGCCAGATGATTATCGGTGTGGAGGAGGAAGATATGGTCGTTCTGCCCGTAGACGTCGACGAACGAGGGGGCCAGCTCGCGCAGCCGGCGGAGGGGAACCAGGACTCCGTTGATCCAGGCCCGCCCCGGGCCCTGTTCGGAGACCGTCCTCTGGACGAAGAGCTCGCCGCCTTCGGGCTCCGGGAGCCCGGCCCAATCGAGGGACCGGCCCGCGACGTCGAAAACGGCTTCGACCGAGGACTCCTTCATCCCCGTCCGGACCAGGCCCGGCGAGCCTCTGTCGCCCATGAGGAGACGGATGGCGTCGATGATGATAGACTTGCCGGCTCCCGTTTCCCCGGTCAGCACGGTGAATCCCTTTTCGAGCCGGATGTCGACGTCCGCGATGGTCGCCAGGTTCCTGATCCGCAGGGACTTGATCATGTCCGCAAAGGGTCTACTTGAGGATGTAGGGGGCGAGCGCCCTTTGCATGTTGATGCGGCCGTAGCCGAGATCGTCGTCCCGGCCGGGATTCTGCGAGCGGTTGACGTCATCGGCCGTGTAGCGGATGATGTCCATGACCTGGCCCGCATTCAGCCAGGGCTTGACGCCAAGGATCAAGGCGGCCAACCCGGCGACGTGGGGCGTCGCCTGGGACGTCCCGGAGCCGAAGAGGTAGGGGAGGTAACCGTCCCCCGCGTACCACTGCGGGCAGGGGCCCAGGATGTAGACCCCGGGCGCGGCCACGTCCACTTCGGGCCCGAAATTGGAGAACGAAGCCCGCTCGTCATTGTAGTCGGTCGCCGCGACGGCCATCACGTAGCGGTCGAAGGCGGCCGGATAGCCGACCGCCGTGCCGTCGTTCCCGGAAGCGGCGACGACCACGACGCCCCGATCGTAGGCGTACTTGCAGGCGGACTCGAGGAATTCATCGTCCTCGTCGCCCCCCAGGCTGAGGTTGATGACCTGGGCCCCCTCGTCGACGGCCCAGACGATGCCGTCGATGAGCCAGCTGTAATAGCCCGTGCCGTCGGCGTCGATGACCTTGCCCGGAAGGATCCGGCAGTTCCAGGCTACCCCGGCGATCCCCGTCCCGTTGCCCGTCTCGGCCGCGGCGACCCCGGCGACGTGGGTGCCGTGCCAATGGTCGTCCGTGGCGTCCATGTCGTCGTTGACGAAATCCCGGCCGGTCGAGACGACCTTGTTCACCAGTTCGACATGGGTCATGTCCACCCCCGTGTCGAGGACGGCGATGAGAACGGCCGGGTCGCCTTTGGTCTCATCCCAGGCGGTCGTGGCCTTGATGTCGGCGCCGGACTTGGTCTGGGGGCGGATGTCGGTGGCGATCTCGAGAATGGTCCCCCGGTTCTGGAGGTTGTACTGGTATCGATGGAAGAACGTGTCGTTGGGAGTGGCGAACAGGCGCGTCCGGCGGTCGGGGCCGGCCCTCTCGATGTCGGGGTTCCGGCTGAGGACGGCCAAGGTTTCCTCGACCGACGAGTCCTCGGGGATCTGAACGGCGAAGATCCCGACCGGCTCGATCCTGCGGATCTCGCGGAAGCGATAGGACTGCAGCAGGCCCTCCGCGTATTCGGGAGAAACCTCAGACCGGAACCTGAGAAGGACCCTGTCCCGGGCGTGGGGCAGCGGGCCTGCGGGACCCGGCCGTTCGACGCGGACCGAACGCTTCGGCTTCAACTGGGCCGAATCGACCCGCTTTTGTCTCCTGACCCCGCTCCCGTCAGACGATCCCGTACTCAGGACCAGGATGACGGCGAGGGCCAAGGCCGCCCGAATGGCTTTTCTTGTCCGTTCTTTCATCTCCGACTCCTCGTTCTAGAACCTGTAGCGGAATCCGGCCGAAGCCGTGCCGTCCACGCCGCCCGCGTAGGGCATGATACCCACACGAGCCGACAGCGCGAGGCGATCGGACAGGGCGTACTCCCCGCCCAAAGAGGCGACGAAGGCGAGGTCGGCCTTGACCCGCTTGGTCTCCGTGCCCGTCAGGTCGCCCAACGTCTGGTCCATCTTGAAATCGACCCACAGCCAGCGGGCGAACACCTCCAAAGAGGGGATGAACGCCCCGAAAGAAAGATAGGATACCTCGGGGCCGACGGAGACTTCCGTCCAATTCAGCCGCCCGCGCGCCTCTCCGGGCACGGCGAAGCCCTCCAGCGGCCAGGTCCTCTCGAGCCCGAAGGAAGAGGCGATCTGTCCCACGCCCTTGATCTCGAACTCCCCGGTCTTCACGAGCCGCGTGCGGACCTCGGCTCCGACTGCCAGTCCGTGCATGGACCCGGAGCCGTATTCGAGGGAGACGGGCAGTCCGCGGAACACCAGGTCGTCGAGGCTGGACATGGACCAGCCGGCGGACAGACTGACCGTCAATCCTTCACGGACCCGGAAGTCCTGGCGGACGGCGAGGGCGAGTACGGCTATCCGGGACGACGCATCATCGCCTTCCCAGGTGACCGTCCGGGCGAAGTAATTCGCGACCAGGCCCGTCGTAAGGGTCATGCGCTCTGAAGCGGCCCATGCGGGCCGGGCCGCGACCAGATGCGCCGCGAGAATGATGGCCAGGCCGGAAACCGACCTCCGGATCAAGTTCTTCATGTGCGGACCTCTCGAGGGTTTCTCTTCATTCGGCCTTGTCAGCCGGGGCCTTCTTCATGGCCTCGATCTTTTGCAGGAACTGGGTGGATTTCTTGGCCAGCTTCCCCCGGGGATAGTCGGAGACGACCTTGGTGAAATAGGGGACGGCCTGGGCGGTCTGGCCGACCCGAAAGTGAGAGCTCCCTAGGTAGAAGTACACTTCGTCCATTCGGGAATAACCGGGATAGGTCGTCATGACCTCGGTCAGGCGGCTGATGGCCGCCCGGTAGGCTTTCTGAGTGTGGTACTGGCGGGCCACGGTCACCGCGTGCTGGGCCAGCCGCTCCTCGCAGTCCTTGATCATCTCCTGGGAGGCCTTGGCCTGGTCGCTGGCGGGGTAATCCGTGATCACTTTCCTGAATTCCGCCAGGGCCTGGATCGTCTTGGCCTGGTCGCGTCCGGGTTTCAGGGTCTTCTTGAAGAACGTCATGGCCACTTGGTATTGGGCGTAGGCGGCCGACGGGGAGTAAGGGTAACTGCGGATGAATTCCCGGTATTCCGCCGCCGCCAGGATCATGCTGCTCTCGTCCCCCTTGCGGAAGTAGGCGTCCGCGATGAGCAATTTGGCCCTCTGGGCATAGAAGCTCTTGGGGAAGCTGTCGATGACCTGACGGAGATAGAGGATGCCCTTCTCTCTATCTTTGGCGATGGCTTCCTCGCCGATCCTGAAAAGGGCCTCGTCGGATGAGGTGGTGTCCGGGGAGATCTCGACGGATTGCTTCTTGCAGGCGCCGGCGAGGAGGCACAGGCCGAGGAGGGACAGAAGAACGGCGGCCGTTCTGAGCGTTGCGTGTCTGTTCATGGCGTATTCCTCTGGGCCCGGGACCCGGCCCGGACCGTGGATTCCCGGGACGCCGGGCGCCCCGTCACCGGTTGTATCCCGCCGCGATCCGTTTCAGCTCGCGGATGGCCCCCGCGGGGTCCGGGGCCTCGAAGACGGCCGACCCGGCCACGACGATCTCCATGCCCGCCTCGATGACCTCTCCGACGTTGTCAAGCTTGAGGCCGCCGTCGACCTCGATAGGGATCTCGAGGTTCCTCTCGCGGATCCGGTCCCGGAGGTCCCGGATCTTGCCGAGGCAGGAAGGGATGAACGCCTGGCCTCCCCAGCCCGGATTGACCGACATCACGAGGATGTAGTCGAGCTCTCCCAGGATCTCGTCGAGGACGTGGGCCGGGGTTCCCGGATTGAGGGCCACCCCCGCCTTGCGTCCCAGGCCCCGGATCATCGTCAGGTCCTTGTGGAGGTGCGCCGTGGCCTCGGCGTGAAGGGAGATCCAGTCGGCTCCGGCTTCGTGGAAGAGGGGGACGAAGAAGCGCGGGTTCTCGACCATGAGATGGACGTCGATGGGCAGGCGGGTCGCCTTGCGGAGGGCGGCCACGACCGGCGGTCCGATGGTCAGGTTGGGGACGAAATGCCCGTCCATGACGTCGACGTGGATGAGATCGGCGCCCGCGCGTTCGGCGAGCGTCACGGCCTCGGCCAGCTTGGCGAAATCGGCGGACAGGATCGAGGGCGCGATCCGGACGTTCATCGGCTGACCTCCAATGATATCCTGTTCCTTTTCTGGATCCGGAACCCGTTCGGGGGGTCCTGTTTGACGACGATGCCCGCGGCCAGGCCCGGGTAGTACACATAGCGAATGTCGGCGACTTTGAAATCCAGCGCCTGCAAGCGAGCCAGGACGCGGTCCGCCCGGCGATAGATCAAGTCGGGCATGATGAACCGGGGATCCTGGCCGCCCTGGCTGATCAGCAGGCCGACGGGGGAGTTCCTTTCCACGATCGATCCCGGAGCGGGCCTCTGGGCGATGATCCTGCCCGCCGGCAGGGCCGCCGTGTGGACCTGGGTCAGCTTCCCTTTGAGGAGGCCGGCCTCCCGGAGCAGGGTCAGGGAGGCGTCCAGGTGTTTGCTCTCAAGATCGGGGACGGAGACCTTTTCGCTGCCCGAGCTGGTGACGACCTGGACGACCTTGGTCACGCGGATGCGGGACCCTGGCGCCGGGTCCTGGCGGACGATGAGGCCCTTCTCCCAGCGGTCATCGAACTCCGACCTCCGCTGGGCGACGGACAGGTCCTTTTTGGCCAGCTCCGTCCGGGCCTGGGCCACGGTCTTCCCGGTGAGGTCGGGCACCGTGACCGCTTCGCTCTTGAGAATGACCTGGGAGACGGCGACCGCGCTCAGGAAAAAAACGACGAGGAAGAGGATCGAATAGAAGGCGATATCGTAAAGCAGGTTCTTCGACATGCGCGGCGTTTACAAGCCTTGATTCAGGCTCTATTATTACCATATATCCCGAACTTAGTAAACCGGATGACCGGGGTCGGGCCGACCGGCGCCGGGTTGCCGCCCGCCTTGCTTTTCCTTATAATAGGGCCTTCGAAGGAGAAATGAAGATGCCGCCCTATTCCGATTTCCGGAGCGATACGGTGACCCGGCCCACGGAGAAGATGAGGAAGGCCATGGCCGAGGCCGTGGTCGGTGACGACGTCCTCGGCGACGATCCGACCGTTCAAAAGCTCGAAGCGCTGGCCGCCGGGATCATGGGCAAGGAGGCGGCCCTCTTTTGTCCGTCCGGGACCATGGCCAATTCCATCGCTGTCAAGATGTGGACGAACACCCTGGAGGAGGTCATTGTCGAGGAGCGCTCCCACATCTATAACCTCGAATCCACCCATATGACCTTCATCTCCGGGGTCACGCCCCGGCCGGTCCGGTCGACCCGCGGGGTCATGGACCCGGACGACGTTCTGGCCAATATCCGCAAGCCCAACGTTCACACGCCCCGGACGTCGCTCATCTGCCTGGAGAACACCCATAATATCTGGGGCGGGGCCGTCGTCCCGCTGGACAACTTCGAGGCCATCAGGAGGCTCGCCGACGCCCACGGTCTCAAAGTCCATCTCGACGGGGCCCGCATCTTCAACGCCAGCCAGGCCTCCGGGGTCCCCGTCAAGGACTACTCCCGGTGCGTGGATTCCCTGATGTTCTGCCTCTCGAAGGGCCTGTCCGCGCCGGCCGGTTCGATGCTCGTGGCCGGCCGGGAGCGCATCGAGTTCGGCCGCCGTCTTCGGAAGGTGCTGGGCGGCGGCATGCGGCAGGTCGGAGTGCTGGCCGCCCCCGGCCTCATCGCTCTGACCGAGATGGTCGACCGCCTCAAAGAGGACCACGCCCGGGCCAAGGCGCTGGCCCGGGGGATCGCCGGGCTGCCGGGGATCGATCTCGACCCGGCGACCGTCGAGACGGACATCATCATCTTCGGTTTCGAGCATCCGGACCTGCCCATCCCCGCGATGCTGGGACGGCTCAAGGAAAAGGGCATTCTGGCCCTGGCCGTGGGCGGCGGCATCCGCATGGTCACCCACAAGGACGTCGGGGACGAGGACGTCGACCGGGCCGTCAAGGCCTTTTGGGAGATCTTAGGCTAATCGTTGGGCGACGATCCGGGCGATGTCTTCGACCCGGATGTCCTCGCGGCCCTTGTCTTTGAGTCCGTCCCGGAGCATGGTCAGACAGAACGGGCAGGCCGCTGCGGCCAGGCCGGCGCCCGAAGCGATGACCTCGTCGGCCCGCAGGTGGTTGACGCGGCCGCCGAGCGATTCCTCGGTCCACATCAGCCCTCCGCCGGCCCCGCAGCAGAAGCTGTCGAGGCCGTGGCGCGCGAGCTCCCGGGGCTTTCCGCCGAGCGCCGAAGTCAGCACGGACCGCGGCTCCCTCGTCAAGCCGTTGTGGCGGCCGAGATAGCAGGGGTCGTGGAACGTAAAATCCGCCGGCCCGTCCGGTTTCAACCTGATGCGGCCGGAGCCGATGAGTCCATGGATGAGCTCGACGTGGGAGACGACCTCGATGGCCCTCAGCCCGGCCTTGTCGCCTTCGGTCAGGCCGGGGACGAGGTCCAGGAGCCCGGGGTATTCGTGCTTGAGGGTGTTGGCGCCGTGAGGACAGATGGTGACGATCTTGCGGACGCCGTATCGCTTGAAGAGAGCGATGTTCTCCCGGGCCAGGGTCTGGAAGAGGTACTCGTGGCCGAGGCGGCGGGCCTGATCGCCGCAGCACTTCTCCTCGGCGCCCAATGTCCCGAAGGGGATGCCGGCCGCCCGGAGGATATCGACCATCGACGCGATGACGGCCTTCCCCGCGTCGTCGTAGGCCCCCATGCAACCGACCCAGAGGAGGTATTCCGCGCCGGGGACGCACGTGATGTGTTTGACGCCCAAGGCCTCGCTCCCCTCGGCCCGCTCGGAGAAGCCGATCCCCCACGGATTGGAGTTCGTCTCCAGGTTGCGGAAGAAGGCATTGAGCTCCGGGGGGAACTCGCTCCGCGCCAGGACCACGCCGCGCCGGGCGCCGACCAGCTTGCGGATGTGCTCGATCTCGACCGGGCAGACCTTCTGGCAGGCGCCGCAGGTCGTGCAGGTCCAGATCTCGCCCTCGGTGAAGGTCGCGGGGACGAGCTCGGGCTGGTCGTCGCGTCTTTTAGCCGCCAGGGCCCGATCTTGGGCCAAAAGGGTCCTCTCCATGTTGAACAGGGCCAGCTTGGGCGACAGGGGCTTGCCGCTGGCGAAGGCCGGGCAGACATCCTGGCAGCGGCCGCACTCCATGCACGCGAAGGCGTCGAGGTTGTCCTTCCAGGTGAAGTCGGCGGGCTTGCCCAGGCCGAAGACCTCGGACGTCTCGAGGTCGAGGGGCTCCATCCGCCCGCCCGTGGCCTCCGCGCTGAAGAAGACGTTGAGCGGCCCGGCGAACATGTGGAGGTACTTCGAGTGGGGGACGTAGGCGATGAAGCCGCAGACGGCGACGATGTGGGCCCACCAGGAGATCTTGAAGTGCGCGGCGATCGTTTCGGGTAAGAGCCCCGATCCGCGGATGGCCGCGGCGATCCAGGAGCCGATGAAAGACAGCCGCTCCGACCCGGGATGATGGGCGATGGAGAATCCCTCGAAATAGAGATAGGTCGCGGTGGCCAGGGTGATGAGAAGGTAGATGGCCGCCGAGTCTCCGGGCGTCGTGGCGTAGGCTTTGGGCCGGAGGACGAACCGCCGGAACGCGAGGAAAAGGACGCCGGCCATGACCGAGACCGCGGCGACGTCGACGAGGAGCGAAAAGAGCAGCCCGAAGCCGGTCGACCCGAAGAGACGGAAGCGGTCGATGAAGCCCTCCAGGGTGTGATTGACGGTCATCGTGTCGAACGTCAACGCGCCGTAGAAGATGAGGGCGTGCATGAGGCCCGTGAACACCCGTTCCCGACGGAGAGTGCAGCGCTGCAAGAGGACCTTTCTCAGGACCTGACCGAGCTGCTTCGAGAAGCCCTTGACGCGGCTTTCGGGAACCCCGGCCCGGACGATGCGGAGCCGGCGGAGGATCGGCGCGAAGAAGGCCAGGGCCGTGGCCGCGATGAGCACAAGGAACAGCGCTTTTTCCGGGGTCGTCAGCAAGCCGGGCCTCCTATCCTGCCGTGCGCCCCCCTTTTTACCGATTCCGGCCCTCCCTGTCAATTCCGGGCCCGCCGAGAGAACGGCGGCGGTGAACTCCTGGTCCCGGCCGAAGGAAGGGCTTAACAGCCGAAGGGCAAAGACATATAATGGATTCCCTTTGACGGACCGAAAGGAAGGACCATGGCCGAAAAAAGAGACCTCGTCATCATCGGCGGAGGGCCGGGCGGCTATCTGGCCGCCATGCGCGGCGCCCAGCTCGGCAAACGCGTCACGCTCATCGATCAGGACCGCATCGGGGGGACCTGCATCAACTACGGCTGCATCCCGACGAAATACCTTCTTCACCAGACGAAGGTCCTCAAGGAAGTCTCGGGGACGAGAACGCTCGAGGGGCCCGTCGCGGACGTCCGCTTGAACTGGCCGAAGGTCCAACAGGGCCGCCAGGCCGTCGTCGACCAGCTCGTCAAGGGCCTCGTCTTTCTGCTCGAGAAGGGTCAAGTCGAGATCCTCAAGGCCCCGGCCCGGCTGAGGGAGGACCGGTCCGTCGTCGTTCGGGCGGCGGACGGGAACAGGGTCTTCGAAGCCGACAAGGTCATTGTGGCCACGGGAAGCCGGGCGGCCGATCTTCCCTTCCTCAAGGCCGACGGAGGCCGCGTCCTCACCAGCACCGAGGCCCTCGAGCTTCCGGAGGTGCCGAAAAGCCTGCTCGTGATCGGGGCGGGTGCGATCGGCCTGGAAATGGGCTCCATCTACCGCCGGCTGGGGACGGAGGTGACCGTCCTTGAGATCCTGCCCCAGATCCTGCCCGGGTCGGACAAGGAAGCGGTGACACGGCTCGAGCGGGCCCTCAAGAAGCAAGGTTTGAAGATCTTCACCGAGATGAGGATCGAGGAAGCCGTCGTCGAGGACGGGACCGTCGCCTTGAAGGGGGTCCAGCTCAAGACCAACCAGCCCTTCGCCTATCAGGCCGAGAAAGTCCTGCTGTCCGCCGGGCGCAGGCCCTATATGGAAGGTTTGTTCGAAGGGCCGCCCTTCCTGGAAACGGAGCGGGGGTTCATCAAGGTCGACGCCTCGCTCCGAACGAGCGCCCCCGGCATCTACGCCATCGGCGATGTCATCGGCGGCAAGCTCCTGGCTCACAAGGCCTATCACGATGCCCTGGTCGCCGTCGAGAACGCGGTCGGGGCCGGCGGGCGGACCGTCGAATACAAGGCCATGCCTATGGCCGTGTTCTCGGAGCCGGAGTTCGCTTCGGTCGGCCTGACCCAGGAAGAAGCGACGGCCGCCGGGATCGCGGTCCAGAGCGGCGTTTTCCCGCTGCAGGCCAGCGGCCGGGCCATGACCATGGGCGCTTCGGACGGCCTGGTCAAGGTCCTCGCCGACGACGCGGACCGGGTCGTCGGCGCCCACGTCGTCGCCCCAGGAGCGTCGGACATGCTGCCCATCCTGACCATGGCCGTGTCCCGCGGGATGACGCTCAAGGACCTGGATTCCGTCATCTACGTCCATCCGACGCTTTCGGAGGCCATCGGCGAGGCCGCCCTCAAGGCCCACGGCCTGGCCCTTCACATCCTCAATTCCTAGTTTGGGCGGGGCCAGGAATCGCGTCGGGCTCGGGCCCGGTACCGTCCCTTCTGCGGCGGTCGAAAAACCGGAATATCATTGACTTTTTGAGCCCGCCTCTTTATGATGAATGTCCGTCATTTTCAGGAGGTTCATTCAATGAAAAAAGTCACCGTTGAAGAGCTGTTGGCGAAAGCCCAGCAGCCTTCCCTGGACGCCCCGAGGCTCCACAGATTCTACAAGGGCAAGATGGGCACGGCCCTGAAGTGCCGCATTCGCGACTTCAACGATTTCGCGATCTGGTACACCCCCGGCGTCGCCGCGGTATGCAAGGAGATCGCCGCCGACAAAGAGAAGGCCTACGAATACACCAACAAGTGGAATTCCGTGGCCGTCATCAGCGACGGCACCCGCGTCCTCGGATTGGGCGACATCGGCCCCGAGGCCGGCCTGCCGGTCATGGAAGGCAAGGGGATCCTCTACAAGTACCTGGGCGGCGTCGACGCCTTCCCCATTTGCCTCGACGAGAAGGACCCGGACAAGATCATCGAGATCGGACGGGCCCTCCAGCCGTCGTTCGGAGGCTTCAACCTCGAAGACATCAGTCAGCCCAAGTGCTTCCGCATCCTCGACGAGCTGCGCGCGAAGTGCGAGATCCCGGTCTGGCATGACGACCAGCAGGGCACGGCCTGCGTCACGGTGGCCGGACTGATCAACGCCCTCAAGATCGTCAAGAAGGACATCGCCGAGGTCAGGATCACGATGGTCGGGGCCGGCGCCTCGGGCATCAATATCGCCCACCAGATCATGCTGGCCGGGGCCAACGGGGACAACATGTTCCTCGTCGACTCGAAGGGCATCCTGTCCCGCGACCGGGCCGACCGGGACAACCTCCAGAAGAACTTCAAGGAAAAGTGGGACATGTGCCTGCGGACCAACCCCAAGGCCAAGCAGGGCGGGATCCCCGACGCCATCCAGGGCGCCGACGTCCTCATCAGCGCCTCCACGCCGGGACCCGGCACGATCAAGCCCGAGTGGGTCGCGACCATGGCCAAGGACGCCATCGTCTTCGCCGAGGCCAATCCCATCCCCGAGATCTGGCCCTGGGAGGCCAAGGAGGCCGGGGCCCGCGTCGTGGCCACGGGCCGGTCCGATTTCCCCAACCAGGTCAACAACTCCCTGGGCTTCCCCGGCATCTTCCGCGGGGCCCTCGACGTCCGGGCCAAGACGATCACCGACGGGATGTGCATCGCCGCCGCCCGGGAGCTGGCCAAGGTCGCCGAGGACAAGGGCCTCCACGAGGACTACATCATCCCCAACATGGACGAGTGGGAGGTCTTCCCCCGCGAGGCCGTGGCTGTCGGCACCGAGGCCATCAAAGAAGGCGTGGCCCGGTTCAACTTCCCGGCCGACGTGCGCTTCAAGATGGCCGAGGAGATCATCCGCGCCTCCCGCGAGGACGTCCAGAAGAAGATGAGGGAAGGCGTCATCATCGACCCGGACAAGTAAGGTCTCAAGTTGAGGGGAACACGGGTTCCCCTCTTTTTTCCCCTCTCGGCGCCGTCCGGAGAGTCGACCCCGTGATGAGCGGCGCTCCATAGGGCCCGTCATTGACAAAGGGGGGCCCGATGTGCTATCTATCTACCCATGGTGCAGTGGCCTTTGGCCCCAGTTGAAACGCGTGTCAAGATCCCATGAACGGGACGAACGAAGCCTCGTTTTCCGGTTCCCCCCACCCGCCCTAGTCCATCCGAGCTGTCCACAAGCATATCGCCTGATAATAGGTCACGCAGGGACGTCTATTAAGCCGAGAGGAGGTGGAAATCAGCGAGTCATCCGTGACCGGGAATCTCATCCCAACATCAATAATTCTATAGAACCTTAAAGGAGGTCATGAAATGAGAAACACAATGAAAGGCTTGGCCCTGGCTCTCGTGGTCGTCTTCGCGTTCACGAGCTGCGCCAAGCAGCCCGCCCAGCAGATGGACGCCGCCAACGCGGCCATTCAGGCCGTCGCCGACGCCAAAGGCAGCATTTACGCGGCCGAGGAATTGAGCAAGCTCAAGGGCGACCTGCAGGCCGCCACGGACGAGATCAACGCCCAGTCCAAGAAGTTCTTCAAGAAGTACGGCCCGGCCAAGGAGATGCTGGCCCAGGTCGTGGCCGACGCCGAAGCCGCCAAGGCCCTGATCCCCGGACGGATCGAAGAGGCCCGGATGGCCGCCGAAACCGCCATCGGCGACGCCAAGACCGCCTGGGAAGAGGCCAAGGCTCTCCTCGATAAGGCCCCGGCGGGCAAGGGCACGAAGGCCGACATCGAGGCCATGAAGTCCGATCTGGCCGGCCTCGAGGCCGCTATGGCCGAGGTCCAGGGGGCCTTTGACGCCGAGGACTATTTGGGGGCCAGGGACATGGCCATGGCCGTCAAGGACAAGGCCGCGGCCATCTCTGAGCAGGTCCAGGCGGCCATCGCCAAGATCAAACGCTAGGACCCATCGCCTGGTTCAGAGGTGTTTTGAAGCTCGCTCGAACAACCGCGCTGCTCATCCTGGCCGTTTCTCTTTATGGTTGCCGAGCCGCGCCCGCCCCACCGGAGGTCCTGAAAGCCGAAGCACAGGAAAGGAACCTCCGGGGGGCCGGCGCTTCCGTTTTCGCCGGCCCGGAGCACGAGGGATACGTTCGCTCCCTGAAGGAGGCCCGGCGTGGATTCGAGCGGGAGAGCCTCAAGCTGGGCTGGCTGCGCGATTATAGCCAGATCCGACGGGATTTCCAGGCCGTCCTCGAAACGGGCGCCCTCCTGGAACGCGCGGTGAGCTCCTCGAAATCCAGGAGGAGCGAAGCGCTGGCCGAGGTGGCGGCGACGGTCGGCAGGAAGCTTTCGACCCTCGATGGCGTCACGGTGTCCCTGACCGTCCGTGGCCGGGCTCGCGAGGACCTGACCCGGGCGTCCGTTCTCTTGGCCGAAGCCGAGCGTCTGATCGAACGGGAGAAGTTCGAAGAAGCTTCGTCGAAGCTCGCCGCGGCCGACGGCCTGATCTCGAACGCCGAAAGAGCCGTCGTCGTGTTCATGGGAAGGTATCTCGATCCGGATCAGGTCCGGACCTGGAAGCGGCTGGCCGTGGAGACCATCGCCGAATCCAAGCGGAAGCGCATCACGGTCCTCATTGTCAGCAAGCTCGAGAAAAAGCTGTGGGTCTACCGGAACGGCGCCCTGGACCGGACCTATTCCATCGGCCTCGGCTTCAACGGGCTGGCCGACAAGCGCCATTCGGGGGACAATGCGACGCCCGAGGGCCGATATACGATCATCAGGAAACTGCCCGTGAGCCAGTATCACAAGGCGCTGCTCATCAACTACCCCAACGAAGAGGACCGGAGAGCGTTCGCGCGGGAGAAAATGAAGGGGACCATCCCGAAGTCGGTCGGGATCGGCGGACAGATCGAGATCCATGGCGGGGGCCGCGACAGCCTGACCCGGGGCTGCGTGTCGCTCGACAACAACGAAATGGACGACCTCTTCGCGCGCGTCCCGGTCGGGACCCCGGTGACCATCGTGGGGACGACGGAGGCGGAAAACCCGGTCATCAAGGCCATCCGGGAAGAGTGACATGAGATCGAGGCGTTGGCTTATTTGGTCCGCGGCGGTCCTTCATCTGGGATTCCTGGTCCTCCTCGGTGCGTCCCATTACTCCGGCATGAAGAGGATCTCCGGATGGGGACCCTCGGACGTCCTGGCGCCCGTCCCCGAAAAGGACATGCCCAAGGTTCGGAGGAATGCCCAGCAGCTCCAGAAGAGGATGGAAGCGCTCCGTCCGAAGGGCGTCTACATCGTCATCGACACGGCTGAGAACAAGCTCTACCTCAAGAACGGGGAGGCCGTCGTCCGGGAGGCCGTCGTCTCGTGCGGGAGCGGCGTCATCCTCGAGGAACCTGGCGGCAAGAACAGGTCCTGGGTTTTCGATACGCCCCGGGGGGAATTCACGGTCAAATCCAAGATCACCAACCCCTACTGGGTCAAGCCGGACTGGGCGTTCATCGAGGAGGGCGAGCCGGTCCCGAAGAGGCTTGACGACAGGATCGAAGCGGGGACCCTCGGGGACTACGCCCTCGGTTTCGGGGACGGCTTTTTCATCCACGGGACCCTCTACACGAGGCTTCTCGGAAGGAACGTGACCCACGGCTGCGTCAGGGTCGGGGACGAAGACCTCAAGGCGGTTTTTAGAGCCGTTCCCCTGGGCGCCAAGATCTACATCTACTGATGGCCATGAAGCACATCCCGGTTATGACCCTGTTCTTGGCGATCTCGATCGCCTGGACCGCTCCTCTCCGGGCCCAGGGAACCGGGGATCTCCTCCGGCAGCAGGAGAGCCTGAGTTCCGAATACGGGCTGGCCCGGTCCCCGAGTTTCTATTTCGTCCTGGACGTTTCCGGCAAAAAGCTCGAGCTGCGGGTCAGAGGATTGGCCTTGAGGTCGTGGCCCCTAAGTTCCATGCGGTTCTGGGGCAAGCCGAACTTCCGAGGCAACGTCGAGCTGAAGACAAAGAGCGCTCTCAAAACCCCGGAGAGGATCGTAGTCCGGCCGGGCGGCGGAGAAGAGCAGGAGGCGCCCGAAGCGAAAGTGGAGGGGTCCGAATTCGATCTTGAAGCCCTCGAGCTCAAGGACATGCCCGAGAGCTTCCGGCTCGAATTCGACAACGGATTCCACGTTTCCGTAAGGTCTTCAACGGCCGCCCCGGGGGGCTTTTTCAGGGGACTCTGGAACTCCTGGAATTGGTTTGTCGGCTTGCCGG
>JAWOHF010000326.1:0-4690 GCA_046496285.1 Candidatus Aminicenantota bacterium | reverse complement strand
GGGGAGGGGCTCGTGGCCCACGTCAGCCTCGGCCATCCCGTCTGTTCCGGCCTGGTCCGGCTCCTCCACCATTCCGCCTCCGGGCTGGGCGTCAGAGCCCATCACGGCGGGACGTACCTATGCATGGAAGGACCGGGGTTCTCCACCAAGGCCGAGTCCCAAGCCTACCGGTCCTGGGGCTGCGACGTCATCGGCATGACCGCGGCGACGGAGGCCAAGCTGTCGCGTGAGGCCGAGATCTGTTACGCGACCCTTTGTCTGGTCACCGACTACGACGTCTGGCACGAGTCGGAGGAGGCCGTGTCCGTGGAGCTCGTCTTCCAGAACATGGCCCACAACATCGGGAATGCCAAGGCCGTCGTCAAGAGGGCCGTGGCCGGGCTCGGAGGAGAGGGCGGCCCGGGGAGCTGCGAATGCCATCGGGCCTTGGCCAACACCATCGTCACTGACCCCGAACACATGCCCCCGGCGACCCGGGAGAAGCTCCGGCTCATCGTCGGGAAATATCTCGCCCCCTGATCATCGAGGACAAGGATGAGTCTGGTCATTGTCGGTTCCGTCGCTTTCGACACCATCGAGACGCCTCTCGGCCGCCGCGAGAGGATCGTCGGGGGATCGGGGACCTACTGCTCGCTCGCGGCCAGCTTCTTCACCCGTCCCCGGATCGTGGCCGTGGTCGGCCGGGACTTCCCGAGAAAGACCCTGGCCTTCCTCAAGTCCCGGCACGTGGACCTCACCGGCCTCAAGGTCAAGGCGGGCAAGACCTTCCATTGGGAGGGACGCTACGAGAGCGACCTCAACCGGCGGACGACGGTCCGGACCGAGCTCAACGTCTTCGCCGATTTCCGCCCGGAAGTCCCCGCGGCCTACAGCCGGGCCCGCATCGTCTACCTGGCCAACCTCAACCCGGAGCATCACGATCTCATCCTGAGGCAGTTCCGCCGCCCGGACGTGGTGGCCATGGACACCATCCGCCTGTGGATCGACACGAAGAGGGAGGACCTCCTCCGGGAGCTCGGGCGCGTCGACATCTTTTTCGCCAACGACGAGGAAGCGCGGCTCATCACGGGGGAGGCGAATCTCGTCGCGGCGGGCCGGGCCCTGCTGAGGATGGGGCCCTCGCTCGCGGTCGTCAAGAAGGGGGAGCACGGGGCCCTCGTCTTCGGGCCGAACGACACGTTCGGCGTCCTGGCCCATCCCTGCGAGCACGTCGTCGACCCGACCGGGGCCGGGGACAGCTTCGCCGGGGGCTTTCTCGGTTACCTCGACCGGGTCCCGCGGCGGACGCCGAAAGAGGTCCACCGGGCCGCGGTCTACGGCACGGTGCTGGCCTCGTTCACCATCGAGGATTTCGGGATAGCGCGCCTCCTGACCCTTGACAGACGTCAGGTCGAAGGCCGCTACCGCCAGTTCAGGAAGCTATCGTCTTTTTAGGAGAGAGAGCCCATGGCCGAGATCAAGATGCCCCTTGAGCCGTTCCGGATCAAGGTCGTCGAGCCCATCCGCCCGGTCACCCGGCGGGAGCGGGAAGCGCTGCTCAAGCAAGCGGGTTACAACGTCTTCAGCATCCCCGCCGACAAGGTTTACATCGACCTCCTGACCGATTCCGGGACCTCGGCCATGAGCGACGACCAGTGGGCGGGCCTGATGTCCGGGGACGAATCCTACGCGGGGGCGCGCAACTATTTTCACCTCGAGAAGTCCGTGCAGTCGATCTTCGGCTTCACCCACGTCATCCCGACGCATCAGGGCCGGGCGGCCGAGCGCGTGCTCTTCGGCTCGATCCTCAAGAAAGGGGACATCGTCCCCAACAACATCCATTTCGACACCACCCGGGCCAATGTCGAGTTCCTCGGGGCCAGGGCCGAGAACCTCGTCCTCCCCGAGGCCTACGATCCCGTTTCGGACCGGCCCTTCAAGGGCGACATGGACCCCGACAAGCTCAAGAAATGCGTCGAGAGCAAGGGCGCCAAGCGCATCCCCCTGGTTCTCCTGACCGTCACCAACAACAGCGGCGGAGGACAGCCCGTGTCCCTCCGGAACATCAAGGAGGTCAGCGGGGTCTGCGCCCATTACGGGATCCCGCTGTTCTTCGACGCCTGCCGGTACGCCGAGAACGCCTACTTCATCAAGAAGCGGGAAAAGGGCCACGACAAGAAGACGGTCCTGGAGATCGCCCAGGAGATGTTCTCGTACGCCGACGGGGCGACGATGAGCGGGAAGAAGGACGCCCTGGTCAACATCGGCGGGTTCGTGACCCTCGACGACGACGGGTTGGCCGAAAAGATCAAGAACCTGCTCATCATCAGCGAAGGGTTCCCGACCTACGGCGGGCTGGCCGGGCGGGACCTGGAGGCCATGGCCCGGGGGCTCCACGAGGCCCTTGACGAGACCTACCTGGAGCACCGGACGGCCCAGGTCGCTTATCTGGGCGGCCTGCTCGACCAGGCCGGCGTGCCGGTCTTCAAGCCCTTCGGCGGCCACGCCATCTACATCCTGGCCGACAGGTTCCTGCCCCACATCCCGCGCAGCCAATACCCGGGGTGGGCCCTGACGGTCTCCCTCTACAGGGAATACGGGGTCCGGGCCGTGGAGATCGGCGGCGTGATGTTCGGGTCCAAGGCGGGTCAGGGAAAAAAAGAAATTTATCCCGAGCTGGAGATGGTCCGGCTGGCCATCCCCCGGCGGGTGTACACGGCCTCCCATCTCCAGTATGTCGCCGAGGCCATCATCGAGCTCCATAAGAACCGCGACAAGGTCCGGGGACTGCGGATCGTCCGCGAATCTCCGTTCCTCAGGCACTTCACGGCCCGACTCGAGGAAGTGTAGTCCTACGCTCAGATCCGGCCGGCGGGCTCGACACGGAGGTCGACGCTGCCGATGCCGGCGTCGATGTCGATATCGATGGTCATCTCGCTGCGGCCGAAAGCCTCGTTGACGTAATAGCCCTCCTGCTTCGAGAGCCCGCGGGTGTCGACGGAGCCGATACCCTTGTCCACCTTGATCCGCACCCCGGTCTCGGACGGCAGGTCCAACCTGATGCTGCCGATCCCGCCGTCGATCTTGACCCGAAAGCTTTGCCGGTGGGGTCCGCTGAGGTCAAGGCGCATCTCCCCGACGCCCATGTCGATGTCGACCTTCGAAAGGGCCAATCCCCTGAGGTCGAGCCGGCTTTCCCCGGCCCCGAGGTCGATGTCGAGGTCGAGAGGGATGGTCTGGGTCAGGCTGAGGTCCCAAGTGCTGCGAACGTTCCCCAGGGGGATCCCCCGGCGACGGGCCTGCCGGACCTCGAGGATGCCTTTGTCGCCGAAAAGCCGATAATCGACGGCCGGTCTGAAACGCTCGCGATTGAAACGGAACTCCGCCTCGAGGAGGGCTTCCTGGTCGGCCCCGCGGACCCGGAGCTCTCCGGCTCCCATGCGGAGACTGACCTCGGCCCGTTGGGCCCCTTCGAGGGCTACCGTCTTGGTCTCCGAGCTGTCTCGCCCAGGCTCGTCGCAAACCACGGTAACGGCGAGAACGGCAAGGACCAGCGCTGCCATCTTCCATCCGGGATGCTTCATCGTTCGGCCTCCATATAAAGTTATATACGGAAAAGGGCGCTGCCGGGTTCCCGGGATGGCCAAAACATGCCCGTCCTTGACGGCCCAGGCGCCGAACGGATCTCCGTCCGGCCGGATCCGGCAGGTTGACCGACCCGCCCATGTTCTGATAAATAGGGGATCATGAAGCGCGCGAGATTGTTCCTGCCGGTTTTCATGGCGTGCGGTCTTCTTTTCGTCCTGTCCCTTCCCCGGTCCAAGCCGGTCAGCCTGGTCAAGGTCCTCAAGGATCGCGGCCCGGCCTGGGCGGTCCTCGAGCGTTTCCAGATCGACGTCCGCCAGGAGCTCGAAACGTGCTTCCTGGCCTTGGCGGATATGGAGGACCTGAGGGCGCTCAGAAACAACCGCGTTGCCTTTTCCATCATCGACAGGGAGGCGGGGGACGTAGAGGACTATTTCATCGTCCCTCTGCGCGCTCCGGGAACCCTCGACGAGCTTCGGGCCAGTGGGCGGGCCGAGGCCGTGGAGCCCCGGACGGCGGTTTTTTGGACGACGACCGGCCTCCCGATGGAGGTCCTCCCGTCCGAACTCCCGCGCAAGCCTCTGCCTTCCTCTTCCGTGCTCCCGTTCCTCAGGGCCCCCGTGGAGATCAAGCGGTCCGCCCGCGTCTCGGCCTCCCAGGACCCCGTCGTGGAAATCCTCGCGGCCCAGGTCTCGGAAGCCGGTTTGAGGTCTCTCGTCCAGTCGCTCCAGGATTTCCAGACCCGGTACGCTTCGACGACCCAATGTGAGGCGGCCGGCGATTTCATTTACAATACGTTCTCGTCCCTGGGGCTCGACGACGTCTGGTTCGAAACGTTCGCATTCTCCAGCGGCTATCAATCCCGCAACGTCATCGCCGAAATAACGGGCGAGACCTATCCGCAGGACATCCTCATCATTTGCGGGCATTACGATTCGACGTCCCCGTCCGCGACCCGTCAAACCCTGGCCCCGGGGGCCGACGACAACGCCAGCGGAACGGCGGCGGTCATCGAATCCGCCCGCATCCTGGCCGGCTTCCCGCTGGACTTCACGGTCCGGTTCATCGCTTTCTCGGCCGAGGAGTGGGGCCTCTGGGGGAGCCGCGACTACGCGGGGAAAGCCCG
>JAWOHF010000203.1:0-10174 GCA_046496285.1 Candidatus Aminicenantota bacterium | reverse complement strand
CTCCGCGAGCAGCTCAACCTGACCCGCATCACCTCGCCCATCGACGGCGCCGTCGACGGCGTCATGATCAAGGAGGGCGAGATGGCGGCCGGGGGCTACGGGGCCTTCCGCATCGTCCAGCTCAGCCGGCTCAAGGTCACCGCCGCCCTGGCCGAGAACTACATCTCCCGCCTCAAGCGCGGCGACACGGTCACGGTCCGCATACCCGTCCTGGGGATGGAATTCGAGGCCTCGATCGACGCCGTCTCCCAGGTCATCGACCCCAGGAACCGGACCTTCCAGATCGAAGCCGGCGTGCCGGCGGCGGCCCGGGGCGTCAAGCCCAATATGCTGGCCGTGCTCCTGGTCAACGACTACGCCAACCCGGCGGGCCTGACCGTGCTGAAGAACATCGTCCAGGAGACGGGGACGGAACAGTTCCTGTTCGTCGCGGTCCCCGAGGGCGCCCGCTGGACGGCCCGAAAGAGGGTCGTCCGCACGGGCCTCGAGGCGGGCAACAGGATCGAGGTCCTCGAAGGGCTGAGCGACGGCGAGCACGTCGTGACTTTCGGCTTCCAGAAGCTCGCCGACGGACAGCCTCTCGTTCTCGAAGGGAACGGGAAGTAGGGCCATGAGCTACCGGGAATTCAAGCCCACCAACGTGGCCGTCGACGGCCGGACCACGATCTTCATCTTCACCATCCTGCTGATCATCTTCGGGGTCATGCAGTACGAGGCCGTCCCCAAGGAGGAGATGCCCGAGATCGTTTTTCCCTATTACATGATCGGGACCATCCACCCGGGCACCTCGCCGGCGGACATCGAGAACCTGATCACCCGGCCCATCGAGAAGCGGCTCAAGGGGATCAACGGCGTCAAGGAGATCAGCAGCAACTCCATCCAGGACTACTCCTCCATTTTCATCGAGTTCGAGCTCTCGGCCGACGAGACCCAGGCCTACCTGGACATCAAGCAGGCCATCGACGAGGCCCGCTCGGAGCTGCCTGCGGACCTCTTCCAGGAGCCCCAGATCCGGCGTATCGACCTCTCGGAGATCCCCATCCTCTACATCAACCTGACCGGGGACCTCGGGCTGGTGCGGTTGAAACAGCTGGCCGAGGACCTCCAGGACCGCATCGAGAGCCTCGAGGAGATCACCCGGGTCGACATCGCCGGGGCCCTCGACCGGGAGATCCAGATCAACGTCGACCTCTACCGGATGCAGGCCGCCGGCCTGTCGTTCAACACCATCCGCGGCGCCGTGGCCTCGGAGAATCTGACCCTCTCGGGCGGACAGGTCGACTCGGACGGAATGCGCCGCAACCTGCGCATCGTCGGCGAGTTCCGGAGCGTTTCGGAGATCGCCGACATCGTTCTCCAGGAGGGCATCCGGCTCGGGGACGTCGCCGAGGTCGTCGACGGGCACAAGGACCGGGAGAGCTTCTCGCGGCTCGACTCCCGCGACGTCATCACCCTCAACGTCATCAAACGGGGCGGCAAGAACCTGATCTACGCCGTCGACAAGATCAAGGCCGCCCTCGGGGAGTTCCGGGCCGCCGCCCCCGAGAACCTGGTCATCACCCTGTCGGGCGACAGCAGCGAAAAGACCCGCAACGGGGTCAGCGACCTGTTCAACACCATCGTTCTCGGCTTCCTCGTGGTGGCTTTCGTCCTGATGTTCTTCATGGGCCGGACCAACGCCGTGTTCGTCGCCGTGGCCATCCCCCTGTCCATGCTCATCTCCTTCATCTTCCTGCCGCTCATCGGCTTCACCCTGAACAAGGTCGTCCTGATGGCCTTCATCCTCGTCCTGGGGATCGTCGTCGACAACTCCATCGTCGTCGTCGAGAACATCTATCGCCACTATATGACGACGGAGAACCTGCCCATCATTCCTGCCACGAAAAGGGCCGTCGGCGAGGTCGCCGCGGCCGTCTTCACCGGGACCCTGACGACCATGGCCCCGTTCGTCCCGCTCATCTTCACGCCGGGCATCGCCGGCAAATTCATGTCCTTCCTGCCCATCACCATCATCCTGGCCCTGACGGCCTCCCTGTTCGTGGCCTTCTTCATCAACCCGGTCTTCGCCGTGGCGTTCATGAAATACGCATCGCCCGAGGACAAGGCCAAGGCCTCGAAGGTCAGCCGGCGGGCCCTCATCCTCGCCGGGCTGGCCGCCGGGCTGGCCGCCGTCTTCTACATCACGGGGCCGATGATCGCGGGCAACATCCTGGCCGCCGGGGTCCTCATCTTCCTTCTGACCCGGTTCGTCCTCGACTATCTCACCGACCGGTTCCAGTGCTGCGTCATGCCGGTGTTCATGGAGCTCTATCGGAAGACCCTGGCCTTCTTCCTTCGCGGCCGGCGGCCGGCGGCGGTCGTCGCGGGCGTCGTTCTTCTCTTCTTCTCCTCCTTTCTCCTGATGGGCGTGCGCACGCCCCGGGTCGTCTTCTTCCCGTCGGGAGACCCCAACTCCATCTTCGTCTATATCACCATGCCTGAAGGGACCCATATCGAGGTCACCGACCGGGTGGCCCGCGAGGTCGAGGAGCGGGTCGTCGGCATTCTCGGCCCCGGCAACCCCGACGTGGAATCCATCGTCACCAACGTGGCCGTCAACGCCGGGGCCGGGATGTTCGAGCGCTCCACCCAGGACAAGCTGGCCAAGATCTCGGTCCTGTTCGTCGAGTACAAGCTCCGCCGCGGGCCGAAGCCGACCCGACAATACCTGGACGACATGCGGCGGGAGCTCCACGGCATCCCGGGAGCCGAGATCCGCATCGACCAGGAGGCCATGGGCCCTCCTTCGGGCGCCCCGATCAATATCGAGATCAGCGGGGACGACATCGACGAGCTCGTGGACGTCTCCCGGCGGCTCGAGGAGTTCATCGCCGCGCTCGACATCCGGGGCATCGAGGGCTTCAAGTCGAGCATGGAGGTCAATAAGCCGGAGATCATCCTGGAGATCGACCGCGAGGCCGCCAACCGGCTGGGGATGAGCACGGCCCAGATCGGCCTGGCCCTGCGGACGGCCATCTTCGGGGCCGAGATCTCGACCTTCAAGGAGGGCGAGGAGGAGTTCCCCATCCGGCTCCGTTTGGCCCGCCGCTACCGCGACGACCTCAACGTCCTCCTGAGCCAGACCGTGACCATCCAGGGCCGCGGCGGGGGCCCGAACAAGGACATCCCCATCTCGACCGTGGCCCGGGTCTCCAACCTGACCAGCTACGGAGGCATCACCCGCATCGACAACCAGCGGGTCATCACCCTGAGCTCGAACGTCCTCGGCGGGGCCAACGCCAACCAGATCATCCGGACCATCCGGCGCGAGCTGCCGCGATTCGAGCTCAAGCCGGGCTACGCCGTGAACTTCACGGGCGAACAGGATTTCCAGCGGGAGGTCGGGAGCTTCTTCGGCAAGGCCCTGCTCATCTCCATTTTCATCATTTTCATCATCCTGGTCGCCCAGTTCAACTCGATATCCAAGCCCCTGATCGTCATCGCCCAGATCTTCCTGAGCATCACCGGGGTGCTGCTGGGCTTCACCATTTTCAACCTGGAGTTCTCGGTCATGATGACCGGGATGGGCATCATCGCCGTGGCTGGGATCGTCGTCAAGAACGCCATCATCATCATCGACTACACCGACAAGCGTATCGCCGCGGGCGGGGACGCCCGGGCCGCCGTGGTCGAGGCCGCGGCCACCCGCATGACCCCGGTCCTACTGACCGCCCTGTCGACCATCCTGGGACTGATGCCGCTGGCCATCGGCCTGAACTTCAACTTCCAGACCCTGTTCACGAGCCTCGACCCCCAGATCTACTGGGGTGGGGACAACGCCGCCTTCTGGAACCCGCTGGCCTGGACCATCATCTTCGGCCTGACCTTCACGACGGTTCTGACCCTGATCGTCGTGCCGGCGATGTACACCCTGTCGTTCATCCGAGGGGGGAAAAGGGGCGGCTGAGGGCGTGAGGCGCGAAGGCCTAGTCGGGTTTGGCGGCGCGCCAGCCCCGGGCCAGCTGTTCGGACAGCCGTTTCAAGAGGCCTTCGTTGCCGGGCTGGCCGGCGATGTTCTCGTCCTCCTGAGGGTCGGTCTCGTGGTCGTAGAGCTCGACGGCCACCAGCCGGTCGTCAAGCCGGTCCCGCCACTCGATGTAGCGGTAGCGCTCCGTCCGCATGGCCCGGCCCATGAAACGGAAAAAGAAGCCCCGCGGGAACTGGCTGAAGGCCGCCTTCTTCCAGGCCCTGGAGGGGTTCTCAAGAAGGGGCAGGAGACTCGTCCCTTCCCGTGAGGCGGGCACGTCTATTCCCGCCATCTCGCAGACGGTCGGGTAAATATCCACCAATTCCACCAAGGCTTCCGTGGTCGCGCCCTGAAGGCCCCGTCCGGGGGCGGAAATGATGAGCGGGACGCGGTTGTCGACCTCGTAGTTCGTGTACTTGGCCCAGCTGCCGTGTTCGCCCAGCTTGAAGCCGTTGTCTCCGAGGAACACGACGACCGTGCTGTCCCGCAACCCCGTCCTCTCCAAAGCGTCCAGCACCCGGCCGACCTGGGCGTCCATGAAGCTGACCGAGGCGTAATAGCCGTGCTTCAGGAGCCGGGCCTGGGCCTCCGTCAGACGCCCTTCGTAGGGATTGGGGACACGGACGAAGTCCTCGTAGGAGGCCAGCTCGGTCATCTGGTTCAAGGCCATCATCGGGGAGTTCTTGGGCGGGGAATCGGTCTCGGCCAAGGGAATGTCCTCGCGCCTGTAGAGATCCCAATATCTTTTCGGCGCGACGAACGGCAGGTGAGGCCTCAGGAAGCCCGCGGCCAGGAAGAAGGGCTGGCTGTCCCGCAGCCGCCCCAGGTCGTTGGAGACCTCGTCGGCGACCGACGCATCCCAATGGAAGCCGTCCGGAGCGTCATAGGATTCGGTGGCCGGGCCTCTGACACAGCTCTCGATCCACGTTCGCGACCGGCCCATCGCCCGGGCGGCCGCCTCCCGCTTGGCTTGGCGGGCCCGGGTCTGCGGATCGGCATAAATAAGGTCCACGGCCACCGACGGCTTGTCCAGGCTCCATGACGTCGGGTCGGGCAGGAAATTGTGGAAGATCTTGCCGACGGCCACGCACCGGTAGCCGCGACTCTTCAGGATCTGGGGCAAGGTCACCAAAGAGGGGGCGATCTTCCGGAAATCGGTCTCGTTGTCCAGGACCTGGAGGGTGTCCGGCCTGAATCCGGTCAGCAGGCTGGCCCTCGAGGGGTTGCAGATCGGCATCTGGCAGTAGGCCCGGGAAAAGGCCATCCCTTCCCGGGCCAGGCGGTCGATATTCGGGGTCTTGATGGCCTCCACGCCGAAACAGCCCAGCTCGGGCCTGAGGTCGTCGGCCGTGATGAACAGGAAATTCGGGCGCGACAGGCCCTGGGCCCGGGGAGCGGGAAAGGCCCCGGAGAACATCCCGGCCCCGGCGGCCATCCCGCCCAGCTTGATGAATTCTCTTCGCTTCAGCGATCCCGTCATCTTTCCTTCACGGTCCTTCCCCCCGCGGCCGGCACGGGAGAAAAGACCTTTGTCTTTGTTGGGGTCATTAATAAAAGAACCCGAGGGCGTTGTCAAGCCGGCCGGCCGTCCCCGGGGGAAGAAAGCGACCGGGGCGGCGTCTAAAAAGGTGAGGGAGTGTGATCATGAATATCCGCCATCATCGACGTGCCCGGAGCATCGGCCTTTCGGCCGTCCTCGCTCTTTGTCTTGTGGCCGCGCCGAAGCCGGCGGCCGCCGCCGGTCGACTGCCGCCCGACACGAACGTTTTGCTCATCGCCATCGACACGCTCCGCTACGACCGCATCGGCATCCTGACCGACGACAGGCACGTCAAGACCCCGAACATCGACGCCCTGGCCCGCCGGTCACAGGTCTTCACGCGGGCCTTCGCCCACGACCCCCTGACCCGGCCGTCCTTCGCCAACATCATGACCGGGACGACCCCGCCCTATCACGGCATCGTCGACAACCCGGGCTTCAACCTCGAAAGGCGGTTCCTGACCCTGGCCGAGCATCTCAAGGCCGCCGGCTACGACACCGCGGCCTTCATCAGCGCCATCATTCTCGATGCCCGGAGCGGTTTCGACCAGGGGTTCGACCTCTACGACGACATCTCGGGGGAAGAGATCTTCCTGGACAGCGGCACCATCGAGCGGGACGCCGGCGTCATCGTCGACCTGGCCGACGAATGGATCTCGGCCCGGACCGGGAAATGGTTCGCCTGGCTGCACATCTTCGACCCCCACGACCCCTACGAGCCGCCCGAGCCCTACCGCACCGAGTACGCCGATGACCTCTACTCCGGTGAAGTCGCTTACGTCGATGCCCAGCTCGGGCCGCTCTTGGAGTCCCTGGAAAAAAGCGGTCAGCTCGACAAGACCATCGTCATCTTCGTCTCGGACCACGGCGAGGCCCTGGGCGAGAAGAGCGAGCAGGACCACGGCTTCTTCGCCTACAACAACACTCTGCACATCCCGCTGTTCCTGACCTATCCGGGCGCGAAACCCGGCCGGGTCGAGGAGAACGTCTGCCACGCCGACATCTTCCCGACCGTCTGTGACCTCCTCGGGTTGCCCATCCCGGACCACATCCAAGGGGAGTCCCTCCTGCCCATCGCCGCCGGCAAGAAGCGCAAACAGCCCAAGATCTTCTTCGAGTCCATGGCCCCCCACCATGGCATGGACGCCGCCCCGCTCGAGGGGTTCATCCAAGGGAACACGAAGTTCATCGACCTCCCCTTGGTCGAGGTCTACAACCTCGAACACGATTATGCCGAGGAGCACAACCGCGCTCCCGGGGCCGACATCCCCGGCCTCAAGAAAAGCCTCGAGGCGCTCAAGGCTGAATTGAAAGGGAAGCCGACCAGGCAAAACCTCAAAGGGAAGAGCTCCGAGATCATCCCCCTTCTCCGGAGCTTGGGATACATCTCGGGCCAGCCGACCAAAGGGAAGGAGTACGGGGTCGGGGACGATCCCAAGTCCCTCTATCCTCTCATCCTCAGTCTCCGGCAGGCCATCTTCGACGCCCAGGAGGGCCGTCTGGAACCCGCGGTGAGCCGGATCCGGACGGTCGTCCGTATCCGGCCGCAGTACGTCACCGCCTACACGACCCTGTCCAAGCTCTATTACGGCGCCAACAGGATGGCCGAATCCATCGCCGCTCTCGAGGAGGGCCTGAAGGCCAATCCCGAGAACATCAATCTCACGGGCAACCTGGGTATCATGCGCTTTCTCAAAAAGGATTACCGGGAAGCCGCCCGGGTCCTCAACCAGGTCACGTCGCGGGCGCGGTTCAACCCGGAATACTTCAATTACCTCGGCATGGCCCACATGAACCTCAAGGAGTTCGAGCCGGCCGAGGAGGCCTTCAAGGAAGCCCTGGAGATCGATCCGACGATCGGCGCGGTCTATAACAACCTCGGCTATCTGAATCTGGCGCTCTACGTCAACACCAAGGATGACGCGCGACTGGCCCTGGCCATCGAGAACTTCGACAAGGCCCTGAACATCGACCCGGGCCTGCCGTCGGCCCTCAAGGGCCGGGAAAGAGCCCTCGGCTACGGCAAGAAGACCCCGCTCCCATGACCCGCGAACAGGGTCACGGTCTAAGGCTTTTTTCGTAGGGCGGGCGGCAGACGCCGCGCTCGGTGATGATGGCCGTGATGAGGGCGGCCGGGGTGACGTCGAAGGCCGGGTTGCGGACCTCGACGTAAGGAAGGGTGACGAGGCGGCCGCCGATCTCCCGGACCTCTTCGGGGCCGCGTTCCTCGATGGGGATGCCTCCGCCGTCCGGGACGGCCGGGTCGACGGTGCTGACGGGCGCCGCCACGTAGAAAGGAACGCCGTTCTCCTTGGCCAGCACGGCCAGCGAGTAGGTGCCGATCTTGTTGGCCGTGTCGCCGTTGCGGGCGATGCGGTCGGCTCCGACAACGACCGCGTCGACCTCCCCTCTCCGCATGAGCCACCCGGCCATGCCGTCGGTGATCAGGACGACGGGGATGCCGTCCCTGTCGAGCTCCCAGACGGTCAGGCGGGCGCCCTGGAGGAACGGCCGGGTCTCGTCGGCCAGGACCCGGACGCTCTTGCCTTCCGCCACGGCGGCCCGGACGATGCCGAGGGCCGTGCCGTATTCGGCCGTGGCCAGGGCGCCGGCGTTGCAGTGAGTGAGGACGGTCCACCCGTCGCGGAGCAGAGCCTGGCCGTGCCGGCCGATGCTCCTGTTGGTCTCCGCGTCCTCGCGCTCGATCGTCTGGGCCTCTTCGAGGAGGGCCGCCCGGATGGCCCGCAGGCCGTCCTCCCGGGTCCGCTCGTAGACGGCCCTCATCCTTTCGAGGGCCCAGAAAAGACTGCGGGCCGTGGGCCGGGTCCGCTCCAGACGGCGGAAGACTTTTTCGAAATCCTTGGCCATGGACCGGCCCGTTTCGCCGCGCAGGGACATGGCCCCGAGGACGACTCCGTAGGCCGCCGCGATGCCGATGGCCGGCGCCCCGCGGATGACCATCTTCTCGATGGCCTGGGCCACCTGGATGTAGGTCCGGCAGCGGACGTACACTTCCTGGCCGGGGAGCTTCCTCTGGTCGATCATGATCAGGTACCGGCCGCGCCAGGCGATCGTCGGCAGCATGGGCTACTCCTTTTTCCAGGGCGGCGTGCGGGCGTCGCGCCAGCCCCACCTTATCGTCCACGCCTCGTGGACGGCATCGAACCTGTCCTTTTCGTCCTGGGGCAGGGCATCCCGGATCCGGTCGCGGCAAAAGACGATCTGGTTGTCGTTGTCCCGCAGGATCTTCTCGGAGGGCAGTCCGAGCTCGCGGGCCATGACGGCTTCCTCGTAGCTCCCGCGCAGCTCGGCCCGGTGGCTCAGGACCTGGGAAAGAAGGTAGTGGGCGAAGCCCGAGGCGAAATCGTCGTCGAGGAGACGGCCGACATCCTTGGCCAGACCCGCCAGCGTTTTATCCCGTTCTTTCTCGTTCAGGGCCAAGGCTCGGGCGATCCCGAGATCGACATGCTTGCCGGCCGCCGCTTGCCGGACCGGCCCTAACTTGGACCTCCCCATGAGGTGGGCATAGGCCCTCCCGGCCGACTCCTCGAGCCCCGAGGCCTCGAAAGACAGCGCCGCTCCGAGCAGGGCCGCGTCCGCGGCCCACTGCTCCCCGGAAGCGAAGCCGAGGACGAAAGCCAGACGGAAGCTCTCGGCCGCATCCGGCCACCGCTCGAGGCGAACTTCGGCCAGGCCTTTGAGCGTGTAAGCCTGGGCCGAGGGATCCTTGCGGGCCGCGGCTTCGGCTTCGAGGAGGGCCCGTTTCGCGGCGGCCACGGCCTGGCCGGACTCGTATCTCCGGTCGTGTTCCTGGGCCCGGGAAAAATAGAACTTGGCCTCCTTCAGGGGGGATGCGCATCCCCAGAGTAACGCGAGGATGAAGGCCGTTAAGAGCGCTTGTTTACCAGGCCGGCCTCTCATGCGCCCCCTGCCTGAAGAGGATGTTCTTCCCTTATGGCGGCCAAGATGAGATTCTGAACGGTCTTGTCCTTGAGCAGGTGAAGCCCCAAGGAAGCAAGCTCCATGCCGAGGAGTTCGAGCGCTTTCCAAAAAGCCGGGTCGGCCTCGGCCGGCTTCAGGCCCTCCGCTGCCGCCGCGGCCCGGGCCTCGAATTCCGCGGCGATCTTCCGAAGGTCGCCGGCGGCCAGTTCCACCCGAAACAGGGCCCTGAGGAAGGCGTCCTCAAGCCCGAGAACGGGATAAAGGGCCGGGAACGCCGCTCTCAGTCCCCGGATATCGCCCGCCTCGATCTCCCGTGCATAGATTTGGCTCAGAACAGGGTTTTTGGCGAAGAAATGCAGGATGAAGTCGTCGGGCTTGGTCCGGACCGCTTCCGGGTCCAGCCAGACCTTCCAGGTCAGGATGTGGTCCCGATAGTTGAAGACCCGCCGCACGGACCAGACGCACACCGAGGACAGGACGGGGAACAGCAAGAAGGGCGCCGAGGGGATGAAGGCCGCGAGGGTTTCGACCCCCCGGACCAAGGCCTGCTCGATGTCTTTCCGGCTCATGGCGCCTCGCCACTCTTTCTACCCCATCTCCGGGAAATTATCAATCCGTGGGGCGGAAAGGGGGCACGTACCGGAAATTCATGTCCCCGGGCCGGGGCGATTCGCCGGTGACGGAGG